>CAZQLF010000087.1:0-8483 GCA_964594035.1 uncultured Rhodospirillaceae bacterium
CCGACGTGTTATAGACCGGCTTGAGACTGTCGTTGTAAAACACCGTAAGCTGCGGGCCCACGACGAGGGTCGTGGCATTATAGGGTACAAAGCCCGTGATGAGATTGCCGGTCGGAAGCAATATCAGCCGGCCGACATCCGTCGAGATCCACTGACGAATTGTCGCAGTATCGATGTGAAGAGTGATGACCGAATCGGCAGCGGTAATAGTTTGAAGGAGGGATCCCGAAACCGTATCGCTGTAGGCGCCGGATGCAGCGGACGTGTCCCAGTTGAATCCTGTGGTCGCGAACGCGCGCGAAAATCTGTGCGCTTCGATCCCGAGCGTGCCGGACGAATCCTTAAACCGATAATTTATCTTGAATGTGATCACCGCCGAATCAATCGTTGCCGCGGCCGGAATGCCGGAAGAGGTTTTGGCAATCGCCGACAAGGAGCTGAAGCGCCTCAAGCGCATGTCGGAAAGCGCCGCCGAGTATTCGATGATGCGCACATATCTCGAATGGCTGGCCGAACTGCCCTGGAAGGTCAGCGACGGTGAGCCGATCGATATCGCCGAAGCCCGCAAAGTGCTGGACGAGGATCATTGCGGCCTGGAGAAGGTGAAGAAGCGCATCCTCGAATATCTCGCGGTGCGCAAGCTGAACCCGACCGGCCATGCCCCGATCCTCTGCTTCGTCGGCCCGCCCGGCGTGGGCAAGACCTCGCTCGGCCAGAGCATCGCTCGCACGATGAAGCGCAAATTCGTGCGCGTCAGCCTGGGTGGCGTGCATGATGAAGCGGAGATCCGCGGCCACCGGCGCACCTATATCGGTGCACTGCCAGGCAACATCATCCAGGCGCTGCGCAAGGCGGGTTCGCGGGACTGTATCATGATGCTGGACGAGATCGACAAGCTCGGCCGGGGAATCCAGGGCGATCCGTCCTCTGCACTGCTCGAAGTGCTGGACCCGGCGCAGAACGGCACGTTCCGCGACAACTATCTGGGTGTGCCCTTTGATCTCAGCCGCGTCGTATTCATCACCACGGCCAACATGCTGGACACGATTCCCGGCCCGCTCCTGGACCGCATGGAGATCATCCGCCTTTCCGGCTACACCCAGTCGGAAAAGTTGGAGATCGCCAGGCGCCATCTGATCCCGCGCCAGCTCAAGGAGAATGGCCTTACCGATAGCCAGGTGACCGTCACCGACGAAGCGGTGAGGCGCATTGTCGACCTCTATACGCGCGAGGCAGGGGTTCGCAATCTCGAGCGCGAAATCGGCTCGGTGCTGCGCCATGCCGCCGTCGGCATCGCCGAAGGCAGCAAGTCGCATGTCGAGGTCGGCCCCGACGATCTGGTGTCGAGCCTGGGCAGCCCGCGCTTCGAAGCCGAAGTGGCGCAGCGCGTCAGCCAGCCGGGCGTGGCGACGGGTCTCGCCTGGACGCCGGTCGGCGGCGACATCCTGTTCATCGAAGCCTCGGTCACGCCGGGCAAGGGCCGTCTGACGCTCACCGGCCAGCTCGGCGACGTGATGAAGGAAAGCGCGCAGGCGGCCATGAGCCTGGTCAAGGCCAAGCAGAAGGCGTTGGGCATCGACGCTTCCACGCTCGAGAACAGCGATATCCATGTGCATGTGCCCGCGGGTGCGACACCCAAGGACGGGCCAAGTGCCGGCGTGACCATGTTCGTGGCACTGTCCTCGGCC
Organism: uncultured Rhodospirillaceae bacterium; assembly: GCA_964594035.1. GTDB lineage: Bacteria > Pseudomonadota > Alphaproteobacteria > Dongiales > Dongiaceae > DASXQK01. The sequence continues at coordinate 1,689 of CAZQLF010000087.1, forward strand.
CTGGTGAACCGGCCGATCCGCGCCGACGTGGCGATGACGGGCGAGATCAGCCTGCGTGGCCTCGTCATGCCGGTGGGCGGCATCAAGGAAAAGGTGCTGGCTGCCATGCATGCCGGAATCAAGACGGTGATGCTGCCGGCCCGCAACCGCCGCGACTTCGAGGACATCCCCGAGGAAGCGCGCCAGCAGCTCCAGTTCATCTGGCTGGAGAATGTCGACCAGGCGCTGGAAGTGGCGCTGGGAACTCAGACGGCGGCGGCAGCTTAAACCGCGCTCTGCTTCCCACCCTCTCCCGCTCAGCGGGAGAGGGTCGGACGGCTTGAAGCTCCCTCGCCTGCGAAGCGGGGGAGGGAAGGGGCCCAGCGCGAAGCGATGGGAAGGGTGAGGGCCGCTAGCTAACGGCGACGCGGTGGTTGGGTGCTGTCGATACGCGGCGCTTCGGCTTCGCTTCGCTCGCGTCCTGCAGCCCACGGAAGACCAGCTTCACCTGGCGCTGCATGCGCCGCTTCATCGCGGCGAGGGTCATCGCATCGTCGGCGACAAATTCCATGAATAGCGAATTGCAGACATAGAACAGCACCTCGCCGGCGTCGCGGCAGTCGACGCCAACCGGGATATCGCCACGTTCTTGCAAGGCGGTGCACAGGTCGGCAACTTGGCCCGCAAGCTTGCGGTCCAGCGCACGGTAGCCCGCGCCCAGTTCCGTCTCGGAGAAGCTGAGGGCGATCCCCATCATCTGGCGCCACATGCGCTTGTCGAGATGGACCAACGCATGGTCGACATAGCCTTCGAGCAGCGCATTGGTTGCGGCGACCGGATCGGCGAGCGGACGAGTCACATGACGTGCGCCGGCGCCACGAACCTGTGTGCCGTCGAGGGCGACCAGGGCCAGCAGCAGGTCGCCTTTGGAAGCGAAGTAGTTATAGACCGTGCCGGCGGACAGCTCCGCAAGCTCGGCGATCTGTTCGATGCTGGTGGCGGCAAAACCGTCGCGGCGGAACAGAACTGCCGCCGCCTTAAGGATACTTTCGCGCCGTCCGGCCTTCTGCCGCTCGCGTAATCCGCCCATTTGCCCTCGATAACGAATCTTACTTCTTGACACAAATTTATAGAGCATTCACTTTTTTCGCAAAGCAAGCACAAAATCCACTCACGTGCGAAACAGGGAGAGAGAACGATGAAGCCGCGATTCTGCTCAAGCCATTTCCTTGCCGCGCTCGCCCTCGGGGCGGCCGCCGGTACCCTGATGCTGTGGGGCGTTGCGCCCGCCGCGGCCGACAGCAGCCTGAATGTGCTTACCTGGTGCGACCACGAGGACCCCGGCCTGCTGCAGCCCTTCGAGCAGGCGAACGGCGTCAAGGTGAACTTCAAGGACATATCCAGCACGGCGCAGATCCTGGCCGTGCTCGGCCAATCGAAGCCGGGCGACTGGGATGTGGTGGTGATGGATCAGACGGATACGGGGCGCCTTGCCAAGATGAGCGTGCTGGCGCCGCTGAGCGCCGGCGATTATCCCTTCGCTGATATTCCCGCGGAGATTGCCGATCCGCAACTGAGCAGCCTCGACGGCAAGCTTTACACGGTGCCGGAGAAGTTCGGCTACAACACGGTCGCCTACGACAAGTCGGTGGTACCGGATTCCACCATGGAGGATATCCAGGCACCGTGGGATCCCAAGTTCAAGAATCGCGTCGCGGTCTACGACTACTACGTGCCGGAAATCCAGTATGTGGCGCTCGCGCTTGGCAAGAATCCGACCAAGCTCAGCGATGCCGATCTTCCGGCCATCAAGGACAAGCTCGCGGCCCTGAAGGCCAATGCAGCCATGGTGGGCGATGTGACGCCGGTGCAGCAGGCGCTCGCCACCGGCGCTGTCGACATTCTCGTGGGCGGCGGCGAATGGGTGACGGCGGGCCTTGCCAAGGACAAGCCCAACCTGACCTACATCATCCCCAAGGCCGGCGGTATTCGCTGGCAGCAGGGGCTCGGCATCTTCGCTAGCTCGAAGAATTCCGCCATGGGCGTGAAGTTCATCCAGTACATCCTGAGTCCCGATGGCCAGGCGCGGCTTGCCACATCGTCCTGCTATTGGGGCATGCCGGCGAACCAGAAAGCGAGCCTCACGGCCGATCAGAAGGCGATCCTGCGCTGGGATAGCCAGCCGGGCTATATCAAGACCTCGTATCCCTATCTGCAGATGACGCCGGACTTCGACCAGAAGCTTCAGGCGCTCTGGGCTCAGGTGATGCAGGGGCATTGAAGCGGAGCCGCCAAAGCGTCAATCCGCTTCGTGACGTGAGTAGTTCAGCAATAATGACGGCCGAAAGCCGGGCGGCAGCACGCGCCCGGCTCTCCGGTTTTGCCTTCACGCTTCCCGCAGTCGCCTGGGTCCTGCTTTTCTTCGGCGCGCCGCTGGTGATCATGGCGGCCTATAGCCTGATGCCGTTGACGCCCCAAGGCCAGCCGGGCCCGCTGAGCTTGGATGCCTATCGCAATTTCTTCGCCGAAAGCGCCTACACATCGGCGCTATGGAACTCGATCGTCACCACGCTTGTCGTGGTGGTGGCCAGCACGCTGCTCGCCTATCCCTTCGCCTATGTCATCGCCTATCTGGTCCCGCGGCGCTGGCAGCGTCTGGCGCTCGCGCTTGCTATCCTGCCGTTCTGGACCTCTTACGTCGTGCGCTCCTATGCCTGGCTGCTGGCGCTGTCGCCGGTCGGCATCATCAACCACCTGCTGCTGGGGCTGGGCATCGTCCAGCATCCGATCCTGCTCGCCTATAACCCGCAGGCCACCGAACTGGGCTTTGTCCACTTCTTCATCATGCTGAACGCGGTGACGATCTACGCCAATCTGGTGCAGATCAATCCGCATTATGTGCTGGCCGCGCGCGATCTCGGCGCCTCCGGCTGGCGCTGTTTTCTTGCTGTCACGCTGCCGCTCAGCATACCCGGCGTTGCCGTGGGTGCCTTCCTCACCATCGTTCTCTGTATCGGCGATTTCGTGACGCCGCAGATCCTCGGCGGCTTCCGCGGCCTGCTGTTGCCCCAGGTCGTGATGATGCAGATCCAGCGCCAGCTCAACCTGCCCATGGCCTCGGTCATGTCGCTGGTGCTGACCGTGGTGGTGGCGCTCGCCTATCTCGGCCTGCAGCGCTGGCTGCGCATGGTGCGGCTATGACTCCACAGCCGGATATCGGCAAGGCGGGGCAGGGGTTGGGCTTTGCCTATCTGGCGCTCTGCTATGCCTTCATTTTCCTGCCTGTCTTCGTGCTGGTGCTGTTTTCCTTTCAGGCCGGCGACCTGCCGGTGCCGCCGATCAAAGGACTGTCACTGCGCTGGTATCAGTCGGCCTTCAACGACGGCCGGCTCGTCGGCGGGTTCCTGAATTCGCTGCTGGTCAGCGGCTTCTCCTCGGCGCTCTCGGTTTTTATCGGCTTCCTTGCGGCCTACGGCGTCGCCCGCTACGAGTTCCCCTTCAAGCGGACGATCCAGGCCGTGATCATCCTGCCGCTCGCTGTCTCCTATCTGCTGATCGGCATGGGGCTTCTGGTCAGTTCGTCGTGGCTCGACTTCAGCCCGGCGCTGTGGATCGTGATCATCGGCCATGTGGTGATCAACATGCCGCTGGCCTTCGCCATCTGTCTCGCCCAGCTCGGCGAGCATCAGCGGCGCATCGAACACGCGGCGCGCGATCTCGGCGCCTCGACCGGGCGCGTCTTGTTCAGCATCACGGCGCCGATGATCGCGCCGGCACTGATCGCAGCCTTCTGCCTCTGCTTCACACTATCGTGGGACGAGACCATGATCGCGTTGCTCAACACACGTTTCGAGGTGACCTTGCCAGTGGTGATCCTGAGCCTGCTGCGCGGCGGGATCAATCCGGAGACCAATGCCGCGGGTTCCTTCATCTTCCTCTGCTCGATCCTGCTGATGGTGGTGGTCGAGCTGACGCTGATGAGGCGCCGGCGATGAACGCCACACCGCATCTCGTCGTCCAGAACGTGCGCAAGCTCTACCACGACATGGCGGCGCTCGATGACGTGTCGCTCTCCGTGCAAGCCCATGATTACGTTGTCCTGCTCGGGCCCTCCGGAAGCGGCAAGACCACGCTTCTGTCGGTGATCGGCGGCTTTGCTGTGCCCACGTCCGGCAAGGTGACGATTGCGGGGCGCGACGTGACCGATCTGGGGCCGGCGGTGCGGCCGACCACGACGGTGTTCCAGGATTATGCGCTGTTTCCCCATATGTCGGTCGCCAGCAATATCGGCTTCGGGCTGAAACTGCGCCACGTGCCGGCTGGTGAACGCGCCAGGCGCGTCGACCAGGCGCTCGAGATGGTGGGGCTTGCCGGATTCGGCGACCGCGGCGTGCATGAGCTCTCGGGCGGCCAGCGCCAGCGCGTGGCGCTGGCCCGCGCCCTGATCGTCGAGCCTGAAATCCTGTTGCTGGACGAGCCGCTCGGTGCCCTCGACCTCAATCTGCGTCGCCAGATGCAGGATGAGCTGCTGGCTCTCCAGCGGCGCACCGGCCGCTGCTTCGTCCATGTGACCCATGACCAGGAAGAGGCCATGGCCCTGGCGAGCCTGATCGTGGTGATGAACAAGGGGAAGATCGAGGATGCCGGGTCGCCGCAGCGGGTGTATGCACGGCCTGCCACCCGCTTCGTTGCCCGTTTCATGGGCGAGAGCACCGAAATTGTCGGCAAGGCAGTCGGGCGCGGCGTTGAGACGGCCTTCGGAATGGTGCCGGTTTCCGCCGGCGTTTCGCCCGGCGAGCCCGTCACCCTGATCCTGCGGCCGGAGAATCTGCTGGCCGACCGCTCAGGCGATATCGCACTGGGCCAGGCCTGCATCACCGATGCCGTCTTTCAGGGCGCCAACGTCCGTGTGCTGGCCCGCGGCGCGACTGGCGATCAGGGTTTCGTGCTGCGTCTTCCGCCGGCGGCCGATGTTGCATCCGGGACGACGCTCTCGCTCTCCTGCCGGGCGGACGATCTGATTCCAGTCACGTCTTAGTTAAATGGCAGCCGGCCTGGCGCCGGCCTTCTCGATACTCTGCGATCAGTTCGCCCAGCCGTGCCCGGCCAAAGCTCGGGAAATGTCCGCCATGGATGATTGTTGCGGGGAATGTCGCCAGCCGCTCCATGGACGCATCGTAGTCCGCCAGATCGGCATGATAGGTGTCGAGGATCAGCGGCCCGTCATAGACGATATCGCCGGAGAGAAGCGTGCCGGTCTTCTTCTCCCAGAGCGCGATGCCGCCGGGTGAATGGCCCGGCGTGTGGATCACCTCGAAGGCGCGGTCGCCGAGATCGACGACGTCACCATCCTTGAGCTCGGTGGTCGCTGGCGCCGGCTCGATCCGGTAGTCCTTCGAGACCCAGCCCTCCGGCAGCGTATCGAACATCTGCTCATCCGCGTAGCGCTCGGCCAAAGTGCGCTTGCGGTCGGGGTTGGCCAGGATATCGGCCTCGTTACGGTGGATGGCCCGGTCGGCAAACTCATGGTGGCTGCCGATGTGGTCGAAATGGCTGTGGCTCGCAGCGCAGACGATGGGCCGTTCGCGCACCAGCGCCACATGCCGGCGCAGAGAAAAATGCCCGAGGCCCGTATCGAACAGCAAGTCGCGCTTCCGGCCCCGCGCATGCCACATATTGCAACGGTAGAACGGCTTGATATGCGGCTCATCGATCAGCGTGATGTCGTCGGCGAAGCGCTGAGTGCGATACCAGTCCTGGGCACCGATGACGGACAGCGTGCTCTTGCCGCCACGGCCGGTGCTGCCTGCATCTTCATTGCCATGCGAAGCGCATAGCGCAGGCTCGCATGGTCCGCCTTGCCGGTGCCGGCAATGTCGAAGGCCGTGCCGTGGTCGACGCTGGTGCGGATGAAGGGCAGGCCGATGGTGATGTTCACGCCTTCATCGACGCCGAGATATTTGACGGGGATCAGCCCCTGATCGTGATACTGGGCGACGACCACGTCGAACTCGCCGCGCCGGGCGCGCATGAAGATCGTGTCGCCGGCCCAGGGGCCCGAGGCATCGATGCCCTCGGCGCGCGCGGCCTCAATCGCGGGCTTGATCACTGCGCCGTCTTCCTGGCCGAACAACCCGTTCTCCCCCGCATGCGGATTGAGTCCCGCCACCGCCACCCGCGGCCGGGCGATGCCGAATTGCCGGCAGGCGTCGCGCGCCAGACGGATGGTCCGCAGCTCGCTATCGACCGTGATCAAGCGCCCGACATCGGCCAGCGGCACATGGATCGTCACCAGCACGACGCGGAGCTCGTCATTGGCCAGCATCATGGCGTAATGAGAGGCACCGGACTTGTCGGCTAGGATCTCGGTGTGGCCTGGGTAGCGGATTCCGCCAGCCTTCATCGCTTCCTTGTTCAACGGCGCGGTGACGATTGCCGAGATGCGGCCGGCCATGGCCTCGCCGATCGCCCGTTCGACATAGGCATAGGCGGCGGCGCCGGCGCGCGCATCGATCCTTCCGAAGGGAAGATCGGCAGGCAATCTGCCCACCTGCAGCACGTCGATGCTGCCGGGCACAAAGCGCGCCGCGGCAACCGAATCGATCGCATGGGTCGCAAGCCGCACGCCGGTGATGCCGATAGCCCGGCGCATCATCCCTTCATCGCCGATGACCAGCAGGCGCGGCAGGTTCTTCTCGGCGCACAACCGTGCAGTAATCTCCGGCCCAATACCGGCCGGATCGCCCATGGTGATGGCAATCGGCTTCATCACAGGACTAGAAGCGGATATCCGCAGCCTTCGCCAGCTCGACGAAG
>CAZQLF010000088.1:0-8472 GCA_964594035.1 uncultured Rhodospirillaceae bacterium
CCACGGGCTTCCAACCCGCGCCGGTTCAAACGGCTGGAGACCCATCAGCCAGCGTGGCCGATGCCTAAAATCTTTCAGCTTGTTGCCAAGGGGAAGCTCAACGAGGCAATGTTCCTCGGCGAGACCATCAACACGCCCTCCATGCTGGCGGTTGAGGACGCCCTTGATTCGCTACGCTGGGCCGAGTCTGTTGGTGGCCAGGCGGGCCTGATTCGACGGACCGAATCCAATTTCGCTGTTTTGGCGGACTGGGTTGCAAAGGCGCCCTGGATCGACTTTCTAGCTGAGGATCCAAGTTATCGATCGACCACCTCGGTGTGCCTCAAGATCACCGATAGCTGGTTCGCCACGCTTGCTGTTGATCAGCAGTCGAAATTCATCACCGACCTTGCCGATCGACTTGAAAAACTGGGCGTCGCCTTCGACATCGCCGGCCATCGCGACGCGCCCCCGGGCCTGCGGATTTGGGCCGGTGCAACAGTAGAAGCCGAGGATATTGGAGCTCTCTTGCCCTGGCTCGATTGGATCTATGTGCAACAGCGGGCTGCAGCTGCAGTCTCGTAATGGTGAGAAGAAGCATGCCACGTGTTCTGATTGCCGATGAACTCAGCCCTCGCGCAGCAGAGATCCTTCGCGAGCGAGGCATCGAAGCTGACGTACGTAGCGGTCTCTCGCCGGAGGTGCTTGAGGGGGCGATCCAGGCCTATGACGGCCTGGCCGTTCGCTCCGCAACGAAAGTGACAGCGGCAATCATCGCAGCCGGACGTAATTTGAGGGTAGTGGGGCGTGCCGGAATTGGCGTCGATAACATCGATCTGGCTGCCGCTACCCAGCGGGGAGTTGTGGTGATGAATACGCCGCATGGCAACTCGGTCACGACCGCCGAGCATGCCATTGCCATGATGTTCGCACTTGCCAGGCAGCTGCCGGCGGCCGACCAATCGACGCGAGCCGGGAAGTGGGAAAAGTCACGCTTCGTCGGCGTTGAACTGGCCGGCAAGACCCTCGGGATCGTTGGCTGCGGCAACATCGGCGCCATCGTTGCGGATCGCGCTCAAGGCCTGAAGATGAAGGTCATTGTTTACGATCCCTATCTGTCCGACGAGCGTGCTACCGCGCTCAATGTCGAGCAGGTGCAACTCGAGAATCTCTTGCGGCGAGCCGACTTCATCTCGCTGCATACGCCGCTAACCGAGGCGACCCGGCACATTATCGATGCCGCAGCGCTCGCGAAGACGCGGCGTGGCGTGAGATTGATCAATTGCGCCCGGGGGGAACTGGTCCAAGAGGCCGATCTGAAGGTAGCTATTGAGTCCGGCCAGGTCGCAGGCGCTGCTCTCGACGTTTTCGCACAAGAACCACCTCGCAATAATCCTCTCTTCGCACTGGAGCATGTCATCGCCACGCCACACCTAGGCGCTTCCACGGTCGAAGCGCAAGAAAAGGTAGCTGTCCAGCTCGCTGAACAGATGGCAGATTTCCTTTCTACCGGCGCCGTGAGCAATCCGCTCAACATGCCTGCCATGACTGCCGAGGAGGCCTTGCGCCTAGCCCCATATATGGAGCTCGCGCGCCAATTGGGCAGCTTTGCCGGTCAGCTGACACGATCCGGTCTCAAGGCAGTGAAGATCGAGTATGAGGGGCAGGCTGCGGAGCTGAATACTCGGCCACTCACCGCCACCGCACTTGCCGGCCTTCTGGGCCCGCTGCTCGATAGTGTCAATCTCGTCAACGCACCTGTCATCGCTCGTGAGCGCGGCATCGATGTGAGCGAGGTGAAGCACAACCGTGCGAGTGACTATCTGACCTTGATGCGATTGACGGTCACAACAGACCGGCAGGTTCGTGACATTGCCGGCACACTCTTCGGTGGCAGCAGGCCAAGGCTTGTTGAGATCAAGGGCATTCCGATCGAAGCCGAACTGGGACGCCACATGCTCTATGTCACCAACCGCGACAAGCCGGGCTTTATCGGCCGGTTGGGCAGTTTGTTAGGCGAGGCCGGGATCAACATAGCGACCTTTCATCTCGGCCGCCTTTCCGCGGGCGCCGACGCTATCTGTCTGATCGAGATCGATGAGCCCGTAAGTGAGCCAATTCTGGCCCAGGTTCGCGCTATCAATGACGTAATGCAGGTTCAGGCTCTCACTTTCTGAACGCCGACACTTCACAAATGAGCATGAATGAAGCTTACGAGAACGTCAGGCGACGCTCGGCACCGCGCGGGTTTGACTTTTCGGAAACGGCCTGAAAGTCGAGGCGATGAGGAACGCGCCTATGCCCATGCCGAAGCTGGCGATGTAGAGCCAACCGTAGTTGCCGGTGTGGTCGAATATCCAGCCGCCGAAAATGGGGCCGGTTGCCATGCCAAAGCTGCCGGCCATCGCCGTGCCGCCGATGATCGTTCCCAACATGCGAAGCGGGAAGTTCTCGCGGATGAGAACCGCGTAGAGCGGCATGACACCCGCATAAGTGAAACCAAACAGGGTGGCGACCGAATAGAATTCCGCGAGGTCGTGCGCGAAGTAGTAGCCAAGGGCACCCAGGGCCTGGACGAGTAGCCCGCCCGCCAGCACATTCTTGGCGCCCAGCTTGTCGCCGAGCAAGCCGAAGCCGATGCGCCCACCCAGTCCGGCGAGGCCTTCGACGCTGTAGATCGACACGGCCGTGATCGCCGGGATTCCGCAGGCGATTGCATAGCTCACCGTGTGGAAGATCGGACCGGAATGCGTGGCGCAGCAGCAAAAATTGGCCAGCATGAGGATGATGAATTGCTGTGAACGGATTGCTGCGCTCAGCGACATGTCAGGCACATCCGACGGCAGGGCGTTGCCTGTATCTCCTCCACCCATCAGAGCAGGTGGCCGGCGCACCAGAAAGCAGGTCGGGATCATGGTGACCGCAGCAATGCATGCCACGATCAGCATCGAGGTTCGCCAGTCATGGTGAGTGATAAGCCAGGCCGCGATGGGTGACATGGTCATCGGCGCCATGCCCATGCCGGCGGAAACAAGGGAAACCGCCAGGCTACGATGCGTGTCGAACCAGCCGGTGGCTGTGGCCATCATGGGCGCGAAAATCGCCGACGTGGCAATGCCGACGAGAACGCCGAAAACCATTTGGAACACGAGCAGCGAGGGGCTCTGGCTGGCGAGCGCCAGGCTGGCGGCGAGCAGGATCGATCCGGTCAGCACGACGAGGCGTGGTCCGAACCGGTCGGAGAGCGATCCCCAGACGACGCTGCCGACGGCCATCGCAAGGAAACCAATGGTCATGGCAGCGGAGATGCCGGTGCGCGACCAGCCCGTCTCCTGGGTCATGGGCACAAGGAACACCGGGAGAGAAAACGCCGAACCAATGGCAATGCAGCCGAGAAGAGCTCCGGCGGCGACGATCACCCAGCGATACGTGGAGTTGGACATGCGCGATCTGTGAGCGGTACCCGGACTGCAAGCCTAGGAAATCTCTACCCCGGACGCAATCAAAGAGGACGATTCATCGCCTGATCCCGGCGCGCGACAGCGTGTCTTCGATGTAAAGCTTGCGAAGCGCAACGCTGAATTTCCCTGGCTTGCCTTCGCCAATCGCCGCGCCGTCGATTTCCACCACCGGCATGACGAACTGCGTTGCGGAGGTGATGAAGGCTTCGACCGCGGCCTTCGCCTCGGCAATGGTGAAGGCACGTTGTTCGAGGCGATAGCCGTGGCTTGCCGCCAGTTCGACGATCCGCTTGCGGGTAATGCCGGGAAGAAGCTCGGTGGAAAGATCACGCGTGATGACAAGTCCGTCCCGCGTGACAATGAAGGCATTGTTGGCGCTGCCTTCGGTCACCAGACCGTCACGCACCAGCCAGGCATCGTCGCAGCCCCGCTTCTTCGCTGCGTCCTTGGCAAGGCAGGCATAGAGGAGCTGCGTCGTCTTGATGTCGCTGCGGTGCCAGCGCAGATCCGGCAGGCTGATGACCTTGATGCCGCGCTCGGCCTGCGCCGATTCCACCACTGGGCGCGCCTGGGTGAACAGCACGACGGTCAAGGCATTGTCTGCTGCGGGAAGCTCGAAATTGCGGTCCTGCACCCCGCGGGTGATCTGGAGATAGACCAGGCCTTCGTCGAGTTTGTTCAGCTCGATCATCTTCAGGTGAATGGCCTTCAAGGCATCGGCCCCGGGGCCTTTAGGCATGCCGAGCTCGCCCATGGAACGCTGCAGGCGGGCCATATGAGGGTCGAAGTCGAGCATCTTGCCGGCGACGACGCTGGTCACTTCGTAGACGCTGTCGCTCATGGTGAAGCCGCGATCGAAGATCGAAACCACGCCCTCGCCCTCGGATAGAAATTTGCCGTTCACATAGACGGTACGCATCGCTCTTATCCTTTACTCTGGGCCATATAAAGCGGCCCGCCGCGCCACGCCGGAAAGCCAAGTGCGTTGACGAGGGCGAAGTCGATGTCGCTAGCGCGCAGCGCCATGCCTTCTGCCAGAATTTTCTGTGCCTCGCTTCGCATGATGGACAAGGCCCGCTCGACGATCTCCTCGGACGCAATTGGCCGCCGCGTCACATTGCTTTCCGCCGAGGCCCGTTCAATCAACATGGTGACGCGCTCATCGACCATGCGTTTGCCGCCTTCATAGCGGTACCAGCCTGCGCCGGTCTTGCGGCCGAAGCGGCCGCTTTCGCACAGCCAATCGGCGACCGGAAAGAAACGAGGCGGGGGATTCTGCGTGGCGCGGAGCCGCTTGCGCCGCGCCCAACTGATGTCCAGCCCGGAGAGATCGGCGACGGCGAAAGTCCCCATGGCCATCCCGAACTTCTCGAGGGCGCCGTCGACATCCGCGGGCAGGGCTCCTTCTTCCAGCAATACTTCCATCTCGCGCCGATATGCCGCGAGAATTCGGTTCACGATGAATCCTTCGCACATGCCGGCGAGCACCGGCGCCTTGCCGAGCTTTCTTATGAACTGGACGCCGGTGGCGAGGCTCTGCGGGCTGCTGGCCCTGCCGCGGATCGCTTCCACCAACCGCATGATTTCAGCCGGTGCGAAGAAATGCAGACCGATGAAGCGTGCCGGATCAGGGCAGGCATCCGCCAGGCGATCGATGTCGAGGTATGACGTATTGGTGGCGATCACCGCATCGCTGCGCGCGACCTTGCCGATCGCAGCAAGAGCAGAGCGCTTCACCGCTTCATCCTCAAACACAGCCTCGACGATCAAATCGCAACTGCCAAGGGCGTCGAGGGTATTAGCCAGGGAGAGGGCGGCTAGTTTTCGTTCAGCCTCCCCCTCCGGCCACTGGTCCGACCGCGCCATGCGCGTCAGGCTATCGACCAGCGCCGGCCGGGCGCGCTCAAGCGTCTTGGCATCACTATCGACCAGGACCACGCTCAAGCCTGACTTTAAACAGGCGGCCGCGATGCCGCGGCCCATGGTACCTGCGCCGGCGATACCGATGGTTTTCACCGGCCGCACCGATTTCAGATCGACATCGGGCATTCGCAAAGCTTCGCGCTCGGCGAAAAAAAGGTGTCGCAACGCCGCCGACTGATCCGAACTGCGCAATGAAACGAACGTATTGAAGCTGCGCTCGACCGCCTCGCCGAACGGCGTGGCCATCGCATCCCTGACGGCTTCAACAACCGCTTTGACCGATTTCTGGCCGCGGGCACGGCCATCCCAGCGTTTGCAGGCCTCGTCGAACGCGGTTTTGTCCGTGCCGCGCACCGGCATGGTTGACGTTCGCCGCGGCGGTTTGCCGATCAGGCTTTCCGCCAGGCGGATTGCCGAATCGAGCAGGTCGGCCGCCGGCACCGTCTCATCGATCCAGCCGATGCGTTTGGCGTAATCCGCCCCGACGTTTCGCCCGGAGGCGACGAGCTCGACGACGATCGCCGGATCGGTGAGCCGGATGAGGCGGGCGATGCCGCCGGCCCCAGGAATGATGCCGAGCTTTACTTCCGGAAGTCCGAGAATGGCCTTGGATGCCGCGATACGGCCGTGGCAGGCGAGCGCCACTTCGGCACCGCCGCCGAGAGCAACGGCGCCGATCGCGGCCACCACCGGCTTGTTGCTGGCATCGATCGCCGCCAGCACCTTGACGAGGGCCGGCTCCAGCACCGGTCCATCGAACTCGCGGATATCCGCACCGGCGATGAAACTGTTTCGAGCGCCCGTGATGACGATGGCAGCGGTGTTCGAATCGCCCGAGGCCCCGGCCAGCTGTTCCTGCAGCGCAGCCCTAACCGCTTGCGACAGGGCGTTCACCGGCGGATTGTCGATGATCAGCACCGCCACGCGGCCCTTCTGCTCGCGGCGCACGGAGGAGTTAGTCGTTCCGGCCATCAGGCGGCTCCGCCGCCGCCGGCGTCGCGGATCATGGCGCGGGCGATGACGAGCTGCTGAATCTGGGTCGTGCCCTCATAAATGCGGAACAGGCGCACATCGCGGTAGAAGCGTTCAATGCCATAGGCCGTCATGTAGCCAGCGCCGCCATGGATCTGGACCGCGCGATCGGCCACACGTCCCACCATCTCGCTCGCATACATCTTGCAGCAGGCAGCTTCCGTTACGATGGTCTCGCCCCGGTCCTTGGCGCGAGCCGATTCCAGCACCATGCAGCGCGCGGCATAGGCTTCGGCGCGGCTATCGGCCAGCATGGCCTGGATGAGCTCGAATTCGGCGATCGGCTGGCCGAATTGCTTGCGCTGCATGGCATAGGAAAGGCTGTCGGCCAGCAGGCGCTCCGCCATGCCGACGCAAACCGCCCCGATATGCAGGCGGCCGCGATCCAGCACCTTCATGGCGGTGCGAAAGCCTTGACCTTCCTTGCCGCCCAGAACGGCGGATGCCGGCACCCGACAATTGTCGAAGATGACATCTGAGGTATGCGATCCGCTCTGCCCCATCTTTTTGTCGACCGGGCCAAAGGACAGCCCCGGGGCGCCGCGCTCGACGAGAAAAGCGGTGATGACGCCCTTCGGCTCGCTCGAACTGTCGGTGCGCGCGAAGACGGTGAGAAGTCCGGCATGGGGCGCGTTGGTGATGAAGCGCTTGGTGCCGTTCAGCACATAATGATCGCCCTCGCGCCGGGCACTGGTGCGCAGGCTTTGGGCATCCGATCCGGATTCGGGCTCGGTCAAGGCAAAGGAACTGATCAGCTCGCCGGTGGCGAGACGCGGCAGGTATTTCCGGCGCTGCTCCTCCGTGCCGTCCACGACCAGACCCTGAGAGCCGATGCCGATGTTCGTGCCGAACAACGAACGAAAAGCGGGGGAGGTGCGGCCGAGTTCGAAGGCAACGCGTACCTCTTCCTCCATGGTCAGGCCAAGCCCGCCATACGCCGTCGGGATCGACAGGCCAAAAAGACCCATCTCCCGCATCGCGGCCTTGATCTCCTCGGGGATGGCATTGTCCTCGGCGATCTTGAACTCGAGAGGGACCAGCCGCTCGCGCACGAAGCGCGCTACTGACTCCAGCAGTTGATTGAAGGTCTCCGTATCGAGCGCCATCGTCTATCCCCCATCGGCAACCGCAGTAGAAACCTACAGCATCCGCGAGGGCGAACCAGCCCCATCGCGGCAAGGCAGTTTTGCAATTCTGCAGGCGGCACGATCGAAAAGGCTCGCGGTCTCGCCTTGTAAATCAGTCGTCGAGAAAATCGGCGATATAGGCCTGTACGATGGGATCGAGCGACGCGTCTTTTGGCAACCCCAGCACAACCGCACGCTCGGCAGCGGAATCGACCGGCCAGGTTGCGACGATCTTCTCAATGACCGGATCGCGCTGAACGCGGATCGGGCCCAGCTTGCGGTTGCCGCTGCAGCGCTTCAGCGCCTCGATCATGTCGCCAACACTGACGTTGAGGGCGGGAAAGCTGATAGCGCGATCATCGCCGAGTGCGCCACCATCGGCCTCATAGAGACGCAAGAACCCTTCGACGACGGTGCGATATCCAGCGGCGGGCATAATGGTTTCCAACCCGACCGGCAGGACGCATTCTTCACCATTCAGCGGCTCGCGGAAAACGCCGCTGGCGAAGCTGGATGCCGCCTTGTTGGGCTTGCCCGGCCGGATGATGACGGTGGGCAGACGTGCGGCACGTCCGTCGATGAAACCCTTGCGCGTATAGTCGTTGATCAGCAGTTCGCCGATGGCCTTGGTCATGCCATAGGTGGTCTGCGGGGATTGCTTCACCCTGTCGCCGACGGTCTCCGGCATGGCGGAGCCGCCGAAGACGGCAATCGAGCTGGCGAAGACGATCCGGGGTTTCGAACCCAGGGCGCGCGCAGCCTCCAACAGATGCAGATGGCCATGCAGGTTTACTCGCATGGCGAGATCGAAATCCTGCTCGCCGCCGCCGCTGACCACGGAGGCGAGATGAAAAATTCCCATGTCGGGCCGGTCGATCAGCCGGGCTATGGTCGGCTGATCGGATATCTCGCCGCCGTATGCTCCAGCGTTCATGATAATGCCGCCGCCG
>CAZQLF010000089.1:0-8422 GCA_964594035.1 uncultured Rhodospirillaceae bacterium
TGTCTCCGGCGGCAAGGAGCCGGTCAGCCATGCACCGACCCGGCTGGGATCGAATATCTACATCGGACCGCAGACGGTGATCGCCATGGGCGTCACGATCGGCGATGGCTGCATCATCGGCACCATGTCGCTGGTCGACCGCGACGTGCCGGCAGGAACGAAAGTCTGGGGCATCCCGGCGCGCGCCCATGGCAAGGTCGACAGCTAGCCCGGATTTCTCACAGAGCTAGTCTTCCGGCGCCCTCCCGACGATGCTGGCCGGAACGCCGGCGCCGATGACGCCCGCCGGCACGTCTGACGTGACGACGGCGCCGGCTGCGACCAGCGCACCTTTGCCGATGGTGACGCCGGCGAGAATGCTGGCGTTGGAACCGATCGAGGCTCCCCGCCTTACGCGGATTTCCTGCAGCTCCCAGTCATCGTCGCTCTTGGGCTCCCCTGCCGATGTCGTCGCCCGCGGATAGCGGTCGTTGATGAACATCACGCCATGGCCAATGAAGACTTCGTCCTCGATATGCACGCCTTGACAGATGAAGGTGTGGGAGGAAATCTTGCAGCGCTCGCCGATGACAGCCCCTTTCTGAATCTCGACGAAGGCGCCGATGCGCGTGCGTGCGCCAACCCGGCAGCCGTAGAGGTTGACTAGATCGGGGTGCCGGATGACGGCATCAGGGGAAATCTCGGCCTTAGAATCGATGGGCATGGCAACTCCCCATTCACATGGCATTGGCGAGCAGTGACAGCGCGCGGCCGAATTGGCCTTTTTGCACGGCAACGCCGGCCCAGGAAACCGAGAGCCGCATCAGCCGCCGGCGGATCCGGCGCGCGAGCGCAGGACCATATCCCGGGATGGAGCGGATCTCACGAAGATGCATTGTGATGGCGGCCGTGCGCTGCTCGAAATCATCGAACCCGCCATAGCCTTGCGACATACTGCCTTCCTGCTGGCGATAGACAGCCTGCAAGGCGTCCACATAGACGACACGGCTTCTGAGCGCAAAGCGCAGCCACATCTCCATGTCGCCGGAATGGTGCAGCGCCGGCAGATAGCCACCCAGCTGCTTCTGGACCGTTGTTCTTGCGATCGCCGTGGCCGTCGCGACGCGGTTTTCGAGCACAAGATCCCAGATGAAGATGGCCGGGTCGAGCGGCCCTGCGCTGCGGGACGGCACCGGACTTCCGTCCGGCTTTCCCGAAACATCGCGCGTCCAGGCGCCGATCACCAAGCCGACCTCGGGCTGGCGGTCCAGCTCCGCGACCGCACGCTCCAGCGCACCGGGCAGCAGGAGATCGTCGGCCGACATCACCAGGAGATAATCTCCCTCGGCAAGCCGAATGCCCTCGTTGTATGTGCCGACATGTCCCAGATTTGCTGGATGGCGCACAAACCGGACCCGGTCGTCTTCGCCGGCGAGCGTTGCACCCAGGGCCGGGGTCTCGTCCGTCGAGGCGTCGTCGATGATCAGCGCGCGGCAATCCCGATGCGACTGGCTCAAGATGCTCTCAACGCATGGGCGCAGGAACCGGGCATAGTTGTAACAGGTGATTGCGACGTCGACCCGGCTCATTCCCGGCAGACGTCGCGCAAGCCCGCCGCGACGCGATCCTGCTCTTCCGCCGACATTTGCGGATAGAGCGGGATAAGCAGGCAGCGGCTCTGCCCGGCTTCGGAGCGGGGCAGTGGTCCATGACCTGAGGCGGCATAAGGCGGCTCGAGATGCGCGCACATGACACCCCGGCTTGTGCCGATCTCCTTGTCGCGCAGGCGCTGCATCGCATGGCGTTGATCGACATGATCGGGCAGGCGAATGCAGAAGCGCTGCCAGTTGGAGCGCGCCCAGTTCGGTTCATGGGGAAGGCCAAGCCCCGCGATGCCCGCAAGCAGCTCGCGGTAACGAGCGGCAAGGTCGCGGCGGTGCCGCACGATTTCCGGCAAGCGAGCCAGCTGCCGGCGGCCGATCGCTGCCTGCATGTCGGTCAGGCGATAATTGTAACCCTCAACGGCATAGCGTTCGAAGATGACGCTCTTCGAGCCGTGCCGGACATCGCTGGCCACATCCATTCCATGCTGGCGCAGGCTGCGGAACATCCGGTCATAAGCCGGGTTGTTCGTCGTCAGCATGCCGCCTTCGCCCGTCGTCATGACCTTGGTCGGATGGAAGGAGAAACAGGCGACATCGCCATGCGGCCTGCCGATTGGCCTGCCAGGTGCAATCGACCGGAATTTCCGAACCGGAGGCCCAGGCCGAATCTTCGATAACAGGTATGCCGGCCGAGCGGGCGATCCGCAGAATTTCGCCAAGGTCGCAAGGCATTCCGATCTGGTGAGCAACGAGGATGGCTCTCGTGCGCGGCGTAAGCGCGCGCTCCAGCTCTGCCGGATCGATGTTGTAGCCATTGGCCGTCACATCGACGAAGACCGGCTTAGCGCCACGGGCGCGCACGCTGTTGGCTCCGGCGATGAAAGACAGGCTGACGGTTGCGACCTCATCCCCCGGACCGACGCCAACAGCCTGAAGCGCCAGGCCCAGGGCAACCGTGCAGTTCGCCACGGCGCAGGCATGGGATGCACCGATGAAACTTGCGAACTCGCCTTCGAAAGCCTCAACCTCGGGGCCCTGGGCCAGCCAGCCCGACAGCAAAACACGGCGTGCCGCCTCGGCCTCTGCTTCATCCAGGAGAGGTCGTGTGATCGGAATCATGGCCATTCGGTAAGGAAGCCGCCCCCAGTTCAGCAAGCGGGCGCCGGCTCTTGTGGCGCTCGTGCTGGTTCCAAACTAGCATCCCCCTGTGGGGGGTAAATCATAATTTCGTCCAGGTGCGCAGCGGCGCTATCGGGGGAGGCTCGATGCTAGGCAGCGTCAGGCTGTCGGCGAAAGTCGCGCTCGGCTTCATTCGCCGCCGGGGTTTTGCCGCGTTCTTGCGGAGGCTGCCACCGCTGCGCGAACTGCGGGTGTTGCTGCTTCCCCGGCGCGTAGCGTTTGCCGCGGGCGAAGAGGTCATCGGTGCTTTGGACATGGCGCACGGCGAGCGGCTGGATCCTTATTCCGGCGTCATCAAGGGGTGGGTGTTGAGCCGCGGCGAGCCGATCGACCGCGTCGAACTTTTCCTCGACGATGATTCCATCGGCAATGCCCGGATTGCCGTTCCTCATCCGCTCGTGTGCGACGGCATGGCGGACGCTGCCGTCTCGGGGTTCCGCTCCTTCCTGCCAGCTGTCGCCGCCAGGGATCAGGGCGGCATGATCCGTGCAAAAGCAATTGCGCATGGCTTTTCGGGAAGTACATATCCCATTGCTGCCGTCGAACTCCGTCTGAAGCCAAAGCCTTCCGTCACGTCAGCTGAAGGCAGCAGGGCAGCATCCGTCGTCGCCGGTCGGATTGACGGGAAGCGGATCGCCAAAATCCGCGTCGCCTGCTTTGCCCATGACCTGGAATATGGCGGGGCACAGCTTTTCCTTTGGGAACTCGTGCGCCGGTCGGTGGCGGAGGCGGATCTGGACTTTGCCGTGTTTTCTCCCGCCGACGGTCCTCTGCGGCGCGAGCTGCGCGACCTCGGCATCCAGGTCGAATTGTTCCGGGAGCCGGCCAAGACCGATGAGGATCGCCACGACCATGAGACCACGGCCCTGGCAAAACGGTTGCGAGACAGCAACGTCGATTGCGTGCTCGCCAACACTCTGGTGGGTTTCTTCGTGGTCAATGCAGCTGCCCAAGCGGGTATTCCATCCATCTGGGCCATTCACGAAAGCTATTCGCCGCCCGCCTGGTCGGCGATCTACACCGCAGACCGTCCGGCAGGTGCATTTATCGGCAGCAGGCTGAGAGCGGCACTCACCCGGGCCTCGGCGGTAACCTTCGTCGCCGAGGCGACGCGCCGCCTTTATCTCGAAAGCGGCGCGGAAGAGAATTTTCTGCACATTCCCTATGGCATCGACACCGCCGCGATCACCGGCTTTCTGGCCACGTTCGACCGCACTGCCGCTCGCGCGCGGCTCGGAATCGCTCCGGACGATTTCGTCCTGCTCTGCATCGGCAACTTCGAAGCACGAAAGCAGCAGATCCTGCTGGCCCAGGCGTTCGCCGAAGTATCCCGGCGGCGGCCCAACACCATCCTGCTGCTGGTAGGCGAACTGCCCTCTCTCTACTCGGCCATCCTGCGCGAATACCTCGAGGAGCGCGGCATCGGCCGGAATATCCGCCTGGTTCCCGCGGTGCGAGAAACGTATTCATGGTACGGCATCGCCGATGCCTTCGTTCTGCTGTCCGACCTCGAATCGATGCCGCGTTCGCTCATGGAGGCGATGGCATTCGGCCTTCCGGTTCTGGCGACAAGCGTTTTCGGCGTTCCCGAGCTGGTGGAGCACGGCCGGACCGGTTTTCTTGTGCAGCCGAACTCGCGTCTCAGTGCCGTCACGGGCCTCGAAACGCTGATCGGCCTCTCGCCGTCAAAGCGCCGCGAGATGGCGGACGCCGCCAGGGACAGCATTGTGCGTGAGCATGATTCGCGCGGATATGCCGAAGCCTATGCGGCGCTGATCAAACGCCTGACCGCCTGATCACGAGCGCGAATCACCTTAGTCGCGGCTCAGCCAAGGCAGCAATCAGGCCGTCTTGTCTCGCTTCCAGAGCCGCTCAACCAATGCGGCGAAGCGCGTCGAGTAGAGACAGGTGCTGAGGGTGATCAGCACGAAGAGAAACACGAGAGCTGCGAAGGTTGCCGGGCCCCCGACGATCGCGGGCAGGCAGATCAAGATACTCAGCCCCCAAAACCCGAGGACAGTGAGCCAGCTCGACATCGTGTATGTCTCCCCTCGTGGTTACGCGCGAAAAAAGTATTCGCGCCGCGGCCGGTTCAATGAAGGGC
Source organism: uncultured Rhodospirillaceae bacterium (assembly GCA_964594035.1). Classification (GTDB taxonomy): domain Bacteria; phylum Pseudomonadota; class Alphaproteobacteria; order Dongiales; family Dongiaceae; genus DASXQK01. Next base: position 4,867 of record CAZQLF010000089.1, read on the forward strand.
GAAATGTTGTCTCTCGTCGATTTTGTCGAAACTGTGGCGTAGAAGTCGCATTCAAATGTTCCCGGGAGAGGCTCAGGGATGAGCGCAGGTTGGATCATGCGAATTCGTTCCGAAACGCGACGTTCCACACTGCTCTGGTTGCGAACGAGCAGCGCAAATTTAGGTTCCTTGATCGTCACCCTCGCAGAGAGAGATTGAGCGGGTTCATGACCGAAGCCGAGAAGGCGACGACCGAGGCTGCTGAAAATCGGCGGCAAACACTGAAGAAGCTGGACCGTTTTTTCCGTGCTGACGCCGCCTGCAATTATCTTGCTTCTCTCGGCCGGTGCGAAATCTGCCACGGCCGTGGTTCTCAGCCCGATCGTGTTCTGATCTATGGGTGTGCGGCGCCGCCAGCGACGGGAAACGCGAAGGACCAGGGTCTGGCCGCCTCGAGCCGTGCCGCAAGGCGCAGCAGCAAGTAATCGCTACCTATCGGGCCGAGGAGTTGGACCGGCAAGGGCAGGCCTGCTTCGTCCTTGCCATGCGGGATGCTGAGCGCCGGCAATCCAGCGACATTGGCGAGGCTCGCATAGGGCGCGAATTCGGCCATGCGGCGCCATTGCAGATCGACGTCATCATGGTCGAGAGGAAAGGCGCCAAGGGGAGGTGGCGCGCTCGACAGCATCGGCGTCAGCAGGGCATCGACGCGATCGAACAGTTTCCAGGTGTCATAGGACAGCAAGGCTGCCATCTGGTCGGCATCGAACAGAGCGGCCGCCGAGAGCGACCGGCCCCGCGCGGCCACCGCGCACGAGAGCGGCTCGATCTCATCCTCGCGAATGGGCGGCACAAGGCTATCGAGCCAGCGCGCAAGGCCGGCACACAGAATACGGTCCATGACGCTCAGCGAGCGATCGAGCAGGCCAGCGAAACCGGCAGGCTCGAGTGCAATGATCTCATGACCGTCGGCGGCGAGCGTGTCTGCCGCATGCGTGACGGCTTCGCGTCGCACCGGTTCGACACTGACATTGGGGGCGCCGGAGACCACACCGATGCGCAGCGCTTGAAGGGGCCGCGCAAGGCCCTGGGCGAGATCGGGATCGGGAAACGGGCCGCAACTCTTGCCCGACACGGCCCGTAGCGCGGCGATCGTGTCACGCAGCGACCGGCTCAGCACCAACTCGCCCACGAGGCCCATCAGGTGATTGCCAAAAGTGGGGCCATTCGGCGTGGCCCCACGCGAGGGCTTGAGCCCGACAAGCCCGCAACAGGCCGCCGGCACGCGGATGGAACCACCCGCGTCGGTCGCATGGGCAATCGCAACGAGCCCGGCGGCAACTGCCGCGGCGGCACCGCCCGACGAACCGCCGGGCGTGCGCGATGTGTCGAGCGGATTACGCGCAATCGGCCCGATGGCGGGCTCGCTGGAGAGGGCGAGACCGAATTCCGGCGCTGTCGTCAGGCCGAAGGGCGCAAGCCCCGCCGCCTTGAAGCGGCGGGCAAGGTCGGAATCCACACCGGGTCCGCTGACCCGGTTCAGCAAAGCGCGCGATCCGGCAATCGGCGGCAGGCCGACCGCAGCGTTGCCGAGATCCTTCATCAGGAAAGGCACGCCCGCAAAGGGCGCGGCGGCAAAACACGACGAGCCGGAACAGAGATCCTTGTCGAGCGCCGCCGCCCGGGTCAGTAACAAGTCAGCATCGAAACGGCGGATGGCACCGAGCCTGTCGGTGGCGATGGCCTTGAGGCTTGCCTCGGCAACGGCACGCGCCGTCGTGGCACCGCTGCGAATGGCATCGGCAAGCGCTGTGGCGTCCTGAGATGCGGGTAGGGCCTTCGACTGGCTCACGGCCTCTGCCTGCAGCGGCGCGTGCCGAAGCGGCTCCAACTAGACCGCGTGAGTCACGCCGCCATCGACGCGGATGTTCTGGCCCGTGATGTAGGCCGCTCCATCTGAAGCGAGAAAGGCGATCGTGGCGGCAATCTCCTCGCTTTTGCCGTAGCGCTTGAGGGGCACGCCCTTGCGGCGCTCTTCCGTCGCCGGAAGGCTGTCGATCCAGCCGGGCAGCACGTTGTTCATGCGGATGTTGTCGCCGGCATAGGTGTCGGCAAAAATTTTCGTGAAAGAAGCAAGCCCGGCGCGAAAGACCGCCGAGGTGGGGAACATCGCACTCGGCTCGAAGACCCAGGCCGTCGAGATGTTGATGATGGCGCCGGATTTCTGCTTCTGCATCACCGGGGTCACCAGCCGCGTCGGGCGGATGACGTTCATCCGATATGTATCCATGCCGCGATGCCAATCCTCGTCGCTGATGTCGAGGATCGGGGCGCGGGGTCCGTGACCGCCGCTGTTCACCAGCACGTCGATGCGCCCCCAGCGCGACACGGCGAGATCCACGAGTTTGGCGAGATCGGCTGTTGACTGGTTTGAGCCGGTCACGCCGACGCCACCCAACTCCTTGGCCAGCGCCTCGCCCTTGCCCGAGGAGGACAGGATACCGACCTTGAACCCATCGGCGGCAAGCCGCCTGGCGGCCGCCGCACCCATGCCGCTGCCGGCGGCGGTGATCAAGGCAATCTTTTCTGTGCTCATGTTCTTCATTCCATCGGTTGATGTGATTGCGATGGCCCCAATGTCAGCCTCTGGCTGGCAATTCGCAGGGCCAAGGGTGGTTCACAACGGTATTGTAGCTTGAGGAACCCGTGGACAGGAAAAGCGGAAAATTGGTCGTTGCGCGCAGCGTCCTCGGTCGCGCCCTGCTCGGGCCAGCGCCGCCCTCTGATGAGCACCGATTGGCGGCAAGCCGCTTCAGTCCCCCGAAGGGGCCTTCGGTCACGCGACGGATGGACCACGAAAGACTACCGTGCTGCCGGGTGGATGAGCGCGAGGGGCGTTCGGCCATCCCTCCGATAGATCAAAAAATCGGAATCCAGGGTCAGGACAGGATGCCGATCGTGGATTTCTGACATACGAACGATGCATGCATCGGCCAGCGACATCGGTGTGTCCCGGTACTTCTGAAGCAACTTGCGCAATGCGTCGACATGCTCATCGATCCGGAATGCGATGCTCAGCGCCCCATTTTGGATGAGCTCCAGGACGGCGTCCTGCGCTTTGGGGTAACGCGCCAGCAAGTACATCGCTTCGGCGAGTACCGGCTCGCAGACCAGGAGAGGCGCGTCGAGTTCCTCAATGCGTTCCGCGACCCAAGAGTGGTGCTGCTCGGCTCGGTCAAAAAAGGCGACGAGTGGTCCCGCATCAACGATGGCTGCGGTCATGGCGGCCGAAGCCTGCAAGATGCTTAGGGTTCGAAGCGAGGTCGCGAACCCCGGAATCGATCATGCCGCGCGCCCGCTTGGTCAGCCCCGCGAGGCTAGGCGGACGTTTGCTCCGAGCTTCGAGGGCGAGCCGCAGCCCCTCCTCGACCAGATCCCGGAGTTTGCGGCCACGCAGCGCCGCCTCTGATTTTGCGCGACGGTAGAGTTCGTCGGGGAGCTCGATGGTGGTCTTCATTGAGCGTCACAACCATATAACCATAAAACCATATTTATGGAACGCCGGAAAAGTCAAGAA
>CAZQLF010000090.1:0-8420 GCA_964594035.1 uncultured Rhodospirillaceae bacterium
CCCACGCACACAAACGGCCGCGAGCGAAGGGCCTCTCGGAACGGCCTTTCTTCAGACCAGATTTTCACCGCAATAAAAGGGAGTTCCCGATGAAGCTCTATTACAGCCCCGGCGCCTGTTCACTGTCGCCGCACATCGTCCTGAACGAGGCAGGCCTGTCCTACGATTCAGAGACGGTCGACCTTTCCGCCAAGAAGACCAAGTCGGGCGCGGATTATCGCGCCATCAATCCGAAGGGCGCCGTGCCGGCCCTGCAGCTCGACAACGGGCAAGTGCTGACCGAAGGCTCGGCCATCGTCCAGTACATCGCCGATCAGAAGCCCGCCACCAAACTCGCGCCAGCCGCGGGCACGATGGAGCGCTATCGGCTTCAGGAATGGCTGAACTATATTGCCTCCGAAATCCACAGGGGCTTCAGCCCGCTGTTCAACCCCAAGGCCAGCGACGAGTGGAAGCAGGTGGTGAAGGACAATCTCGGCGCCAAGTTCGACTATGTCAGCAAGCAGCTTCAGGGGAAGGATTACCTGATGGGCAGCTTCAGCGTCGCCGATGCCTATCTCTATACGATCTTGACCTGGGGCAAGTACTTCAACATCGACTACGCCAAGTGGCCTGCCCTTGCGAGCTATATGGAGCGGGTGGGAGCCCGGCCCGCGGTCAAGGCAACCCTGGAGGCCGAGGCGAAGGCCAAGGCGAGCTAAGGGCTTACAAGATTTAAGAAAACCGGCCCGCGGCTCGTCCCGCGGGCCGGTTCTTTTTTGCAACACCCTCTGGGATAATATCCGGGCAGGCAGATTCGTAAGTTGACTGTAAGTAAGTAATCACTAAGTTGCCGCGCCATGACGAGCAAGCGTATGGATGCGGCAGACCGGCGGACCGCGATCGTCGAGATAGCGACGCCTCTTTTTGCCCGCCGGGGGTTCGCCGGAACGACAACCAAGGAGATCGCCGAAGCCGCTGGCGTATCGGAAGCTCTCCTCTTCCGCCACTTCCCGACCAAGGCGGCACTCTACGAAGAGATTCTGCAGATCGGCTGTCAGGGCGATCCCGATCTGATCCAGCTCGCAGCCCTGCAGCCTTCCACCGCCACTCTGGTGCTGATGACCCAGGTCATGTTCCGCCATCTGGTGTTAGGCGAGTTCGGCGAACATGCCACCATCCAGACGCGGCAGCGGTTGAATCTGCAGAGCGTGCTGGAAGACGGCGAATACGCTCGCATCCTGATGTCTCATATCGCCAAGCGGATCATGCCGGTCTTCACCGCCAGCATCGAGGCGGCCCGTGCGGCGGGCGATCTGGTGGAGAACGCTATCGATCCCGTCAATGCCTTCTGGCTTTCGCAACATGTGGCAGCACAGATGGCCTATGGCCGCCTGTGCGGTGCCTCGGTCTTCCCCTATGACGGCGCGATCGAAGAGGTGACCCAGCAAGGGGTGCGCTTCGTTCTCTCGGGCATCGGCTTGAAGCGCGAGGCCTTCGAGGCCAATTACGATCCCACGCAGCTGGCGGTGCTGTGCCAGGCCGGGAAATTCGCTTCCCCGGCCGAGGCATTGGCTTCCGCTGTCAAGGACAATGCCTTGGACGCAGCACTCGCGCCGGCGGCAATGGCCGCCGAGCCTGCCGAGTAAGTCCGCACCCAGGCCAGGGAGCAAGCGATCATGGATATGCGGGTAACCAACAAGCCGGGAGAACCATCCGCGGACGCTGCGGCCGAAAACCGGCCGCGCCCCTCGCGCCGCCGGATGGTCGTCTGGTTCGTCATCATCTCGGCCATTCTCGCCCTGGTGCTGGGCGCGATGGTCGGCTTTGAGCTTTTCCGCGAGAAGATGATCGCCCAGTTCTTTGCCGGCAACGTGCCACCGCCGGTGGCCGTGAGCGCCGTGCCCGCTACCAGCGAAGCGATCTCCGACTATCTCGATGGCATCGGCAGCATCGTGGCCGTGCATCAGGTTTCCGTTGCGCCCGAGGTGGAGGGGCGCATCACCAAGATCCTGTTCGAATCCGGCGCCGAGGTGAAAGCGGGCAATCCGCTGGTGCAGCTCAACGATGATCCCGAGCGCGCCGATCTGGCGAGCTTCCAGGCGCAGGCCAATCTCGCCTCGGTCACGCTGGGCCGCTCGCATCAGCTTGCCTCCCAGCAATACATGGCCCAGCAGACGGTCGACCAGAACAAGAGCCAGCTGCAGGTGGCCCAAGCGGGCATTGCGCGCATCCAGGCGCTGATTGCCCAGAAGCTGGTGAAGGCCCCCTTCAACGGCCAGCTCGGCGTGCGCCAAGTCGATGTCGGCCAGTATCTCAGCGCCGGCACGACGATCGTCACGCTGACCGATCTCGATACCCTGCATGTCAATTTCACCTTGCCGGAACAAGCGCGCGCCTCGCTTGCCATCGGCCAGGCGGTGGAGTTCCGCGTGGATGCCTTCCCGAACCGCGTCTTCAAGGCGACGCTGACCACCATCGAGCCGCAGATCGATCCCACGACCCGCAACATCAAGATCCAGGCGACCCTCGACAATCCGGGACATCTGTTGCTGCCCGGCATGTTCGCCGCCGCGCGCGTGCAGTTGCCGGCGCAGCCCAACATTCTGACGGTGCCGGAGACGGCGGTGGATTATTCGGCCTATGGCGAGTCCGTCTACATCCTGAAGCCGGATGGCAACACCAAAGACGGCAAGCCGAAGTACAAGGCCGTGCAGACCTTCGTGAAGACCGGCGCACGCCGCGACGGCAAGATCGCCATCCTCGATGGGGTGAAGGCCGGCGACCTTGTGGTGAATGCCGGCCAGGTGAAGCTGCAGAACGGCGCCGAAGCTGTCGTGACCGGTCCTGGCGATCTGTGGAAGCCCTCCACAACGCCCAACAACTAGCCGATCGCACCAACGGAACGATCGACCATGCGTTTTACCGACCTCTTCATCCGCCGGCCTGTGCTCGCGACCGTCGTCAGCCTGCTGATCCTGCTGATCGGACTGCGCTCCTACTACGACCTGCCGATCCGCCAGTATCCGCGGCTGGAAAACACAGTGATCACCGTCACCACCATCTACCCCGGTGCGACGGCCGATCTGATGCAGGGCTTTATTACCCAGCCTATCGCCCAGGTGGTCGCCTCCGCCGAGGGCATCGACTACATGACCTCGTCCTCGACCCAGGGCAAAAGCGTCATCTCGGCCTACATCAAGCTGAACTACGATCCCAACAAGGCGCTGACCGACGTAATGTCCAAGGTCAATCAGGTGAAATACCTGATCCCCAAGGAATCGAATGATCCAGTCATCCTGAAATCCACCGGCGAGACGACCGATATCATGTATATCGGCTTCTCCAGCCCGCAGCTTTCCGGTGCTGCGATCACCGACCACCTCTCGCGCGTGGTCCAACCGCAGCTCGCCACCGTCGACGGGGTGGCTCAAGCCGAGCTTTTGGGCGGCCAGACCTTTGCCATGCGGCTCTGGGTCGATCCGCTGAAGATGGCGGCGCGCGGGGTGACCGCCGACGATCTGGCGGCGGCGATCCAGCGCAACAACTTCCAGTCGGCGCCGGGCAAGGCCAAGGGCTTCTACACCGTCACCAACGTATCGGCCGATACGGGCCTCACCAGCCTTGACCAGTTCAAGCAGATGGTGGTCAAGGCCCAGGACGGCAGCCTCGTGCGCCTGGGCGACATAGGCACCGTGGATCTCGGCGCGCAAAGTACCGACTCCTCGGTGATGATGAGCGGACAGCGCGCCGTCTTCCTCGGCATCCAGTCGACGCCCACCGGCAACCCGCTGAACATCGTCCGCGACATTCGCGCGCTCGTTCCCACCATCGAGCGCAGCCTGCCGCCGACGGTGAAGATGAACATCGTCTATGACTCGACGAAGTTCATCAATTCCTCGATCAACGAGGTAATCCGCACGCTGGTCGAGGCGCTGTCCATCGTGGTGGTCGTGATCTTCCTGTTTCTCGGCACGCTCCGGTCGGTCGCGATCCCCGTCGTCACCATCCCGCTATCGCTGGTGGGCGCCTGCATGATCATGCTGGCGCTCGGCTTCAGCCTGAACCTGCTGACTCTGCTGGCGATGGTGCTGGCCATCGGCCTCGTCGTCGACGACGCCATCGTGGTGGTGGAGAACATCTATCGCCACATCGAGGAGGGCAAAACGCCCATCGAGGCAGCGGTGATCGGCGCGCGCGAAATCGTCGGACCGGTGATAGCGATGACCATCACGCTGGCTGCCGTCTATGCCCCGATCGGATTCCTCGCCGGCCTGACCGGCGCACTGTTCCGAGAGTTCGCCTTCACGTTGGCCGGTGCCGTCATCATCTCGGGCATCATCGCCGTCACGCTCTCGCCGATGATGTGCTCGATGCTGCTCACCCACGACATGTCCAATGGCTGGTTCGCCCGGCGGATTGACCGTTTCTTTTCGGCTGTCACCCGCTGGTACGGGCGGCGGCTGGATTCAACACTCGACTACCGGCCGGTCATCCTGCTGTTCGCGGCGGCGATTCTGGGCAGCATCGTGTTTCTCTACATGCATAGCAGCACGGAGCTAGCGCCATACGAAGACCAGGGCGTCATCTTCGCCGTCGGCACGGGGCCGCAGTACTCGAACCTCGACTACACCGACATCTACAGCAAGCAGCTCGACGCGATCTACCGCTCCTATCCCGAGACAGACGCCACATTCGTCGTCAGCGGCTACAACGGCCTCAATTCCAGCATTTCCGGCATGATCATGAAGCCCTGGGATCAGCGCACGCGCAGCGTGAATGCCCTGACGCCGCTGGTGCAGGGCCAGATCTCCGGCATCGCCGGGATGAACGTCTTCGCCTTCAACCTGCCGCCCCTGCCGGGCTCGACGGGCGGCCTGCCGGTACAGATGGTCATCAGCTCAACGGCGGGCTTCGATCAGGTCTACAAGACGATGGAAGCGATCAAGACAAAGGCGCTCCAGAGCGGCATGTTCATCGTCACCGACAGCGATCTGAAATACAATAGCCCGGTCGTACATGTGCGCATTGACCGCTCCAAGGCCAACGATCTCGGCATCACCATGCAGACGATCGGCGACACGCTGGCTTTGCTGGTGGGCGAGAACTACGTTAACCGCTTCAATCTGAACGGCCGCTCCTATGAGGTCATTCCCCAGGTCCCGCGTTCCGACCGGCTGACGCCGCAATCACTCGCCCGCTATTTCGTCAAGACGAACAGTGGCGATTCCGTGCCGCTCTCAACCGTGGTCAATGTGGAGACCGGCGTCGAACCCAACGCGCTTTCCCAATACAACCAGCTCAATTCGGCGACCTTCTCCGCGGTGCCGATGCCGGGCGTGACCATGGGCAAGGCGGTCGAGTTCCTGGAGCAGACGGCCAAGCAGCTGCTGCCGGCGGACTTCGCCCACGATTACCTGTCGGAATCGCGGCAGTATGTGCGCGAAGGAAATCAGCTGGCAATCACCTTCGTCTTCGCGCTGGTCATCATCTATCTCGTCCTCTCGGCCCAGTTCGAGAGCCTGCGTGATCCGCTGGTCATCATGGTGAGCGTGCCGATGTCGATCTGCGGCGCCCTGATACCGCTGTTCATCGGCCTCGCCACCATCAACATCTATACCCAGGTCGGCCTCGTTACCCTGATCGGGTTGATCAGCAAGCACGGCATCCTGATGACGGAGTTTGCCAACCAACTGCAGCGCAACGAGAAGCTCGACCGGCGCAGCGCCATCGCGCGCGCCGCCCGAGTGCGGCTGCGCCCAATTCTGATGACGACGGCGGCCATGGTGGTGGGCCTCATTCCCCTGCTGCTGGCCACCGGTGCGGGGGCTGCCAGCCGCTTCAGCATCGGCCTTGTTATTGTCGCAGGCATGTCCATAGGGACCTTGTTCACATTGTTTGTTTTGCCCGCGGTCTATACGCTGCTTGCCACGGACCATCGGGCGGCCACCGCCAACAAGCGGGCCACGACCTTCGCGAGTATCGAGGCGGCGGAATGAAGCGAGTGGAACGGAGCCGGATGGTCGGGATGAAAAGGGGAGGCCGGACGCCAGCCATGCGCGCGACACTGCTCCTGGGTACCGCCCTGGCCCTTTTGCCGCTTACCACCCTTAACGCCCTGGCCGCCGACAGCATCGAAGAGACGATGATCAAGGCCTACGGCAGCAATCCGACGCTGACCGCCGAACGGGCTCAGCTGCGGGTGATCGACGAAAATCTGCCCCAGGCGCAGGCGCTGCGCCGTCCGACGGTCACCGGCCAGGGCGATGTAGGCGTTGCCTATGAAGATACGAGTTCCGAAGTGATAGGCAGCGGCAGCTTCGAGCCGCGCGACGCTTCGGTCGGCGTGACCCAGCCGATCTGGACGGGCGGCCGCGCCGACGCCGCCATCAGCCAGGCCGAATACCAGGTCCGTGCCGAGCGGGCCAATCTGCTGAATGTCGAGGAGACGGTGCTGCTGCAGGCCGCCACGGCCCATCTGGATGTGGTGCGCGACCAGGCCCTGCTGGCGCTAGCCATCAGCAACGTCAGGGTTCTCCAGAAATCCCTCGACGAGACCAAGGCGCAGCTCGCCGTGGGCGTGGCAACCAACACGGATTTGGCCCAGGCCCAGGCCTCTCTGGCGCAAGGCATTGCAAGCCAACGCCAGGCGGAGGCCAATCTCATCAATTCCCGCGCCGAATATCTGCAGGTGGTCGGCGAGATGCCGGGTACCCTGACCCTGCCGCCGCCGGTTGCAAATCTGCCGGCCAGCGAAGACACGGCCGTCAGCCTGGCGATGCAGAACAACCCGCAGGTGCTGACCGCCCAGGCCAATGAGGCTGCGGCGAAAGCCGGCATCGATGTGGCAAGCGCCAATCTGATGCCGAGCCTGGGCGTGACCGGCCAGCTTCTCCATCAGGAAGACCAGCAGTTGGGCGGGCTTCGTACCGACAGTGCGCAGGTGTTGCTGACGCTGACCGTGCCGCTCTACCAAGCAGGCGCGGAGTATTCGAAGATTCGCCAGGCCAAGGAAAACTATGGCGAAAGCAAGAACCAGATCGACGTCACGACGCGCGCGGCCACCCTCAGTGCGACGCAAGCCTGGCAGCAATACCAGGCCAACCTCGCCAATATCAGTTCGTTCAATACGCAGGTGAAGGCCAACACCATCGCCTATCAGGGCACGGTGGAGGAGCAAAGGGTCGGCACGCGCACAACGCTGGACGTGCTCAACGCACAGCAGGCGCTTTACACCGCGCAGTCAAACGTGACCACCTCGCAGCATGACGCGGCGGTCGCTGCATATCAGCTAAAGGCCGCCATCGGCGAGATGACGGCAGAAGCCTTGAACCTGCAGGTCCAGCGCTACGATCCCACGCAGCATTACGACCAGGTCCACGACAAGTGGTTCGGGACGGAGCCGCCCTCCTCGCCCTGAACGCTATTTGCCGCGGCTTTGCTGTGGCGCCAGGCTGGCTGTCGCTTTCTCCTTTCGACCGGCCAACCATTCCCCGAACACCACGACCAGCCCGCTGGCAATGATGATCCCGGCACCCACGAACACGCCCGAGCGCGGGACGTCGCCCCAGACAATGTAGGAGAGGCAAAAGGCCCAGATCAGCGAGCTGTATTCGAAGGGCGCCACGAGCGAGGCCGCGGCGAGACGAAACCCCTCGAAGAGCAGGTATTGACCGCCGGCGCCGGCCAGGCCCAGTGCGATCATCAGCCCCAGAGCCGGCCAGCTTGGCGTCACCCAGATCCATGGCAACGCAAAACCGCAGGCGATGACAAAGGAGCTGTTGGAAAACAGCATCTGCATGATCGTCGTTTCGGTGCGGCTGATCTGGCGCACCAGGATGTTGGAATAGGCCCAGAGGACCGCGGCCAACAGAACGAGTACCACCGGCCAGCCAAAATGTACGCCGCCCGGCGCGCAGGCCACCACGACACCGACGAAGCCAAGCGAGGTTCCCGCCCAGCGCTGCCAGCCCACCTGTTCATGCAGCAGAAAGACCGAGAGCACCGTGATCATCATTGGCGCGCCGAAATAGAGGGTTACCATCTCGGCAAGCTGCAGCTTGCGCGAGGCGGTGTAGTAACAAAGCCAGGCGGCAAGGATCACGGCGCCGCGCAACAGCAGGGGCAACTTGCTGCGCGACCGGATAACCTGCATCACCAGCTGCCCGCGGCCGATGGCCAGCACCAGCAGCATGATCGTGATGCTGCGCATGAACAGCAGCTCGGCGACCGGATAATCCGTTGCGAGCCACTTGACCGCCGCGTCCTGTACCGAAAACAGAACATAGGCACCACTGGCGAGCAGAATGCCGGCCATGCCGGGCGAGCGCGCCCTGAAGCGGACCGGCATCAGGCGCCCCCCCAGCAGGGCATGGAAAGGCCCAAGACCGGCCAAGGTTTACCGGGGAGGAAAATGGAGCGCCGGGGACCAAAAAATCGGA
>CAZQLF010000091.1:0-6716 GCA_964594035.1 uncultured Rhodospirillaceae bacterium
GGGCCAGTGACAATAACGTGAACATAGCACGGTTTCGGAAAATCAGAGACAGGGATTGGGGCGGGGGCCTTAATCGGCTCCAATAGCGCGCTCTGTGCGCCGGTGGGGATCGGCGAGGGCGCCTTCGTTGCCGCTGGCAGCGTGATCACCCGAGACGTGCCACCCGATGCGCTGGCGATCGCGCGCGGCCAACAGGTGGAGAAGCCGGGCTGGGCGAGCATGTTCCGGCAGCTCAAGGAAAAGATGCGCAAGGTGAGGGACTGATCCATGTGCGGAATCATCGGCATTCTCGGCAAGAAACCCGCGGCACCCCTGCTGATCGACGCGCTGAAGCGCCTTACCTATCGCGGCTACGATTCAGCCGGCATCGCGACGCTGGTGAACGGCCATATCGAGCGCAGGCGCGCCGAGGGCAAGATCACCAATCTTGAAGCCGTGCTGGCAAAATCGCCGCTCGCAGGATCCACTGGCATCGGCCACACCCGCTGGGCAACGCATGGCAAGCCGACAGAGAACAACGCTCATCCCCACATCACCGACCGGGTCGGCGTGGTGCATAACGGGATCATCGAAAATTTCCAGGAGCTTCGCGACGAGTTGATCGGCGAGGGTGTGGCCTTTGCCACCGAAACCGACACCGAAGTCGTTGCTCATCTTCTGACGCGCGAGCTGGAGGCGCAGCGTACGCCGGAACAGGCCATGGCGACTGTGATGCCGCGGCTCAGGGGCGCCTTTTCGCTGGCCATCGTCTTCGCCGGGCGCGCCGATCTGCTGATGGGCGCGCGTCGCGGCGCACCGCTGGCGGTGGGCTATGGCGAGGGCGAGATGTACCTGGGATCGGATGCGCTGGCGCTCGCTCCGTTCACCCAGCAAATTGCCTATCTGGAAGAAGACGATTGGACCGTGCTGCGTCCGAACGGCGCCGGCTTCTTCAATCAGGGCAAGAAGGTCGCCCGCAAGGTCAGCCGCACGGCGTTGACGGGGGCCGTGGTGGGCAAGGGCAACCACCGCCATTTCATGATGAAGGAGATCTGCGAACAGCCGGCCGTCATCGGCGAGACGCTGCATTCGCTGGTCAATCCGCTTACCCGCCAGACCGAGGTCAGTGGCCTGCCTTTTGCGCTCGCCGATCTGGAGCGCCTTACCATCACCGCCTGCGGCACCGCCTATCTCGCGGGCGTGGTCGGCAAGTACTGGTTCGAGAAACTGGCGCGCCTGCCGGTCGAAGTCGATATCGCTTCGGAGTTCCGCTATCGCGCGGCCCCCATGGCGAAGAACGGCGCGACCCTCGTCATCTCGCAATCGGGCGAGACGGCCGACACCCTGGCTGCCATGCGCTATGCCAAGAGCCAGGGCCAGAAGATCGCGGCGATCCTCAACGCGCCGGAAAGCACCATGGCGCGAGAATCCGACAAGGTGCTGCCGACCCTGGCGGGGCCGGAAATCGGTGTTGCCTCAACCAAGGCTTTCACCACCCAGCTTGTGATCCTGGCCTGCCTGGCAATCGCTGCGGCGCGTTCCCGTGGCGAGATCGATGCGGCCCGAGAGGCTTCGTTGGTTCAGGCGATCGCCGAAGTACCGGGCCAGATCGCCGAGGTTTTGACGGGTGGAAGGAAGATCCAGGCAGTCGCCGAGATGCTGGCCGACGCCAGGGATGTGCTGTTCCTAGGTCGCGGTCCCACTTATCCGATCGCCATGGAAGGAGCGCTTAAATTGAAGGAACTCTCCTATATCCATGCCGAAGGCTATGCCGCCGGCGAAATGAAGCATGGCCCCATCGCGCTGATCGACGAGACCATGCCGGTGATTGTGGTGGCACCCAGCGACGAGCTGTTCGACAAGACAGCCTCCAACCTCGAGGAGGCCGCGGCGCGCGGCGGGCGTGTGATCCTGATTTCCGATCGCGCGGGCATTAAACGCCTCGGACAGCGGGCAGTGCACAGCATCGAGCTGCCGGCCTGCGATCCGTTCGTGGCGCCCATTCTGTACGCGGTGCCGGTGCAACTGCTGGCTTACTACGCTGCGGTCGCCAAGGGCACCGATGTCGATCAGCCGCGCAACCTCGCCAAGAGCGTTACAGTCGAATAAAAGTCAGACGCCGGGGGCCGGCGTGCAGCTCTGGCCGTTCAGCGGCAGCTTCTCCGGATTGCCGGGCGTGACGTCGACCGTATAGGCATTAAGCTGCCAATTGCCCGGCGCGAGTTCGTAGAAAAAATCCAGCCGTGGGCCGTCGCGGTACAGACGGAAGCAGAAGACGGTCCCGTTCTCGATCTCTTCGTAGCGGTAACAGACCTGGCCGCCGGCAATCCACCAATGGCCGCGATAGATGCAGTTCTTCTCCTGATAGGCGGTGCGGCCGTCGGGTGATTGGTATTCGGCCCAGGGATCGCCGTTGCTGTAGCGGCCATAGACCGTTTGATCGTTGAGCAGGCGCTTGATGTCCGCCGGGTTGTCGATGGGCTGGGGCGACGGCGGTTTCGGCGGATCTTCAGCTGCCGCAAGGCGCGGCAGGAGCAAGGCAGTCAGGACAACGATGGCAAAGCCGAACCGGCGGAAAACGATGGGGTGCATTGCAAGAATGTTCATGCCCGGAAACTGGCGGCAAAGCATGGCAAAACAGTGACATCGTCAAGGCCTTGCCGTGGCCCCGGTCCTGCGGCAAGGCGCCGGTTTGCGGTTGGCCCTGCCGTCGCTATATAGTGGACCATCCCATTCCCCACCGATTTCGTTTGCGAGGATTGCCATGCAACAAGCCGTGAAAAAGCCTGCCGCCACCCTTGCGCTGAAGGACCCGAGCCTGCTGCGCCAGCAATGCTACATCAACGGCAAATGGGTCGACGCCGATTCCGGCAAGACCGTGAATGTGGTCAATCCCGCCACCGACGAGGTGCTGGGTACAGTGCCGAACCTGGGAGCGGCCGAGACGCGCCGCGCCATCGAGGCGGCGGACGCCGCCTGGCCTGCCTGGCGCAAGAAGACCGCCAAAGAGCGCGCCAACATCCTGCGCAAATGGTTCAACCTGATGATCGAAAACCAGGATGACCTTGCAACGCTGATGACGGCGGAGCAGGGCAAGCCGTTGGCCGAGGCCAAGGGCGAAATCGTCTATGGCGCTTCGTTCGTCGAATGGTTCGCCGAGGAAGCCAAGCGCGTTTATGGCGACACGATCCCCCAGCACCAGCCCGACAAGCGCATCGTCGTGGTGAAGCAGCCGATTGGCGTGGTCGCGGCCATCACGCCGTGGAACTTTCCCAATGCCATGATCACCCGCAAATGCGCGCCGGCTCTTGCCGCCGGTTGTCCGGTGGTGATCAAGCCCGCGACCGCCACGCCGTTCTCGGCGACGGCGCTGGCCGAACTCGCGCACCGTGCCGGCATCCCGGCGGGTGTGCTGAATGTGGTTACCGGCTCGGCTTCGGCCATCGGCGGCGAGATGTCGTCGAACCCGACCGTGCGCAAGCTTTCCTTCACCGGCTCCACCGAGATCGGGAAGCTGCTGATGCAGCAATGCGCCAGCACGGTGAAGAAGGTGTCGATGGAGCTGGGCGGCAACGCGCCCTTCATCGTGTTCGATGACGCCGATCTCGATGCGGCAGTCGAGGGCGCCATTGCATCCAAATACCGCAACACAGGGCAGACCTGCGTCTGCGCCAACCGCCTGCTGGTGCAGGAGGGGGTCTATGACAAGTTCGCCGACAAGCTGAAGACGGCAGTCGGCAAGCTGAAGGTCGGCGACGGGCTGAAGGGTGAAACCCAGCAGGGCCCGCTGATCGACATGAAGGCGGTGGAGAAAGTCGAGGAGCATATCGCCGATGCCGTGAAGAAGGGCGCCAGCGTCATCATCGGCGGCAAGCGCCATTCTCTCGGCCACAGCTTCTTCGAACCGACGATCCTGGCGAACGTGACTCCGCAGATGGCGGTGGCACGCGAGGAGACTTTCGGTCCGGTTGCGCCGCTGTTCCGCTTCAAGACGGAAGAGGATGCGGTGCGTCTGGCGAACGATACGGAATTCGGCCTCGCCTCGTACTTCTACAGCCGCGATATCGGCCGCGTCTGGCGCGTGGCCGAGCAGCTCGAAACCGGCATCGTCGGCATCAACACCGGCATCATCTCGACGGAAGTGGCGCCGTTCGGCGGCGTGAAGGAGTCCGGTGTCGGCCGCGAAGGCTCGAAATACGGCATCGAGGACTTCCTCGAGATCAAATACATGTGCATGGGCGGTATCTAATCCGCCTTAGATAAGACGGGATTTTCAGCCAGGCGGCTGGTCGGAGGCGAAGGCCTCCAGCTGGAGTCTGGCTGTTCCTTTTTGGGAAATCCCCAGCGCCCTTGCGGCCGCTGCCGAAAGGTCGATGATGCGGCCCCGCACATAGGGTCCGCGATCGTTGATGCGGACCTTCACGGTCTTTCCGTTCGCAGGATTGGTGACGCGCAGGATTGTGCCCAGCGGCAGCGTCGGATGAGCAGCGGTCATCTGATACATGTTGAAGCGCTCGCCGCTCGCGGTCTTGCGGCCGTGATGCCAACGGCCGTACCACGACCCCTTGCCCTTCTCCTCGAAGATTGCGTGCTCGAGAAGCAGGTGCGGCGGCGTGACGTAATCGGTTGGCCCCGGCGTTGTCCGCGCCGCGCTGTTGCCGCTGACGGATGCCGCAATGGCGACTGCCACAAGAGCACCCAAGACCGGGCGCCCGATTTTTGCTACAGAAGATGCCCGAAGTCGGGATGCGTTGTTGGCGAGGGAGTCAATTGTGGAGGCGGGGCAGGCCAGGCGGCCAATATCGTAGAGTCGTGAATCCACGACATTATTCCCTTCTTGCTGAAAAAGTCGGTGTAAATCGCCGACTCAACACATGGCTGTCACATTTGTTCCTCCGTCAGGGTTTGCCCCACGATGAAGATCCAGCGCATCGAGACCTTTTGTAATCAGTATGTCGGCTTCGTGCGGTTGACCGCGGACAGCGGCATCCAGGGATGGGGCCAGGTTTCGACTTACAACGCCGACATCACCTGCGAGATTCTGCATCGCCAGGTAGCGCCCTATTCGCTCGGCAAGGACGCGTTCAACGTCGACGCGCTGGTGGATTCGATTCCGGAGCGCGAACACAAATTCCCCGGCTCCTACCTGATGCGCGCGGTCACCGGCCTCGATACCGCGCTCTGGGACCTGCGCGGCAAGGTGGAAGGCAAGAGCGTGTGCGAATTGATCGGCGGCAAACCACGCGCTATCCGCGCCTATGCCTCATCGATGAAGCGCGACATCACGCCGAAGGACGAGGCGGCGCGTCTTATCGCCTTGCGCGACCGCTACGGCTTCGATGCCTTCAAATTCCGCGTCGGCGCCGAGGTGGGCCACGACAAGGATGAGTGGCCGGGGCGCACCGAGGAGATCGTGCCCACCATGCGCAAGGCGATGGGCGACAAGGTTGCCCTCCTCGCCGATGCCAACAGCTGCTATTCGCCCAAGCGTGCCATCGAGGTCGGCAAGCTGCTGCAGGATAACGGCATCAGCCATTACGAGGAGCCCTGCCCCTATTGGGAGCTGGAGCAGACCAAGCAGGTGACCGACGCGCTCGATCTTGAGGTGACCGGCGGCGAGCAGGACTGCGATCTGACAATCTGGCGGCGCATGATCCAGATCCGCGCCGTCGATGTGATCCAGCCCGATGTCTGCTACCTCGGTGGGCTTACCCGAACGCTGCGCGTGGCGAAGATGGGTGCGGATGCGGGCCTGCCCTGCACGCCGCATTGCGCCAACCTCTCCATGGTGACGCTGTTCACCATGCATCTGCTGGGCGCCATTCCCAATGCCGGCAAATATCTCGAATTCTCCATCGAGGAGGCGGATTACTACCCCTGGCAATACGGACTCTTCGTTCGTTCGCCCTATAACATCGTCGACGGCAAGGCAACGATTCCGGACGAGCCTGGCTGGGGAGTCGAGGTCGCGCCGTCATGGCTGGAGAAGTCGCGCTACCAGATGAGTGAGCGCGCTTGATCCTGTCCGCTGCTTTCGCGCGCGCGTGAGCGACTACGATTTCATCATTGTTGGCGCCGGCTCCGCCGGCTGCGTGCTCGCGAGCCGCCTGACCGAGAGCGGGCGCTATCGCGTGCTGGTGCTGGAGGCCGGTGGATCGGACCGGCGCTTCTGGATCACCGTTCCCATCGGCTATGGCAAGACATTCTACGACGCCCGCTATAACTGGAAGTACTTGACCGAACCCGATCCCGGTACGGCAGACCGCGTCAGCTATTGGCCGCGCGGCAAGGTGCTGGGTGGCTCAAGCTCCATCAACGCCATGGTTTACATCCGCGGTCAGGCGGAGGATTTCGACGGCTGGGCCGCGGCGGGCAATCCCGGCTGGGGCTGGCGCGATGTGCTGCCATATTTCAAGAAGTCGGAAGACTTCGCCCAGGGCGCGGACGAATTTCACGGCGCCGGCGGGCCAATGCACGTCAGCGACACATCGGGCCAGGTGCATCCGATCTGCCATGACTACCTTGCGGCGGGACAGCAAGCGGGCCTGGCGCTCAACGCCGATTTCAACGGCGCGAGCCAGGAGGGTGTGGGCCTCTACCAGATTCTGACGCGCGGGGGTTTTCGGGTCTCCAGCGCGCGGGCCTTCCTGCGCCCGGCCATGCGCCGGGCGAACCTGACCGTTAAGCAGCAGGCCCAGGCGACGCGGATCGTCTTCGACGGGCGCCGTGCCGTGGGC
>CAZQLF010000091.1:6726-8399 GCA_964594035.1 uncultured Rhodospirillaceae bacterium
TTGCGCGCTGCCGTGGCGAATTCATCCTCGCTGCGGGGGCCATCAATTCGCCGCAGTTGTTGCAATTATCCGGGGTCGGGCCGGGAGGTTTGCTGCAATCCCTGGGGATTGGGGTGGTGCTCGACCGGCCCGCCGTCGGAACCAATCTGCAGGATCATCTGTCGGTGGATTACCTCTATCGCTCGCGCCAGCCAACGCTGAACAATCTGCTGCGGCCGTGGTGGGGCAAGCTTCGCGTCGGCATCGAATACGTTTTGACCCGCGGTGGGCCGTTGGCTCTCAGTGTCAATCAGGCGGGCGGGTTCTTCCGGACATCGCCATCGCTCGCCCGGCCGGACATGCAGCTCTATTTCTCGCCGCTCAGCTACGTCAAGGCGCCGCCGGGCACACGGCCGCTGATGAGCCCCGATCCCTATCCGGGATTTCTGCTTTCAGTCTCGCCTTGCCGGCCCGACAGCCGCGGTCATCTCAACATCCGCTCGGCCGATCCGCTGGCCGCGCCCGCAATTCAGCCCAACTATCTGTCCACCCAACATGACATCGATGAGATGCTGGCCGGCGCGCGGTTCCTGCGAAAGCTTGCGGCGGCGCCGGCTTTGGCTGCCTTGATCGATCAAGAGCTGAAGCCCGGGCCCGATGTCCGGGGCGATGAGGCCCTGGTCCGCGATATCCGTCAGCGCGCCGGCACGGTGTTCCATCCCGTCAGCACCTGTCGCATGGGCCCCGATGCCGCCGACACCGTCGTCGATCCACGGCTGCGCGTGCATGGGCTTCAGGGCTTGCGCGTCTGCGATGCGTCGATCTTTCCCTCCATCACCTCGGGCAACACCAACGCGCCGGCCATCATGGTAGGCGAGAAGGGGGCGGATCTGATACTGCAGGATGCCGCGAACCCATGAGCGCCATGATCGCCGTCAGCGACCTCGTTTTCGACTATCCGGGCACGCGTGCGCTGGACCACGTCACTTTCGCGCTGGAAGAGAAGACGATCACCGCGCTCGTCGGCCCGAACGGTGCAGGCAAGACGACCTTGCTGCGCTGTCTTGCCGGGCTCGATACACCCTTCACCGGCCAGATCAGCGTGGCCGGCCTCGACGTGTTGAGCGAGCCGCGGCAAAGCCATCGGCGCATGGGCTTCCTCGCCGACAGTTTCGGCCTCTATGACGATCTGTCGGTGGAGCAATGCCTGCTTTACAGTGCAGCAGCGCTCGGCTTGCCGACGGGTGAACAGGCCAAGGCGGCACGGCTTGCTGCGGAGCGGCTCGCCTTGAGCGATCGCTATCGCCAGACTGTCGGCACCCTGTCACGGGGTCTGCGCCAGCGTCTGGCGATCGCGCAGACGATCGTGCACCGGCCGGAAGTGCTGCTGCTCGATGAGCCAGCCTCTGGTCTTGATCCCGAGGCGCGCCTTGGGCTTGCCGACACGCTGCGCCGCCTCAGAGATGAGGGCATGACCATCATGGTTTCCTCCCACATCCTGAGCGAGCTCGAGGATTACTCCACGCACATGCTGATCATTCGCCAGGGCCGGCTGGCGGATCAGCGCGCCCTGGTGGCGACCTCAACCGGTGGCGCCATCATGCTACGCCTGGCGGTGGCCGACGCGCGGATGGAGACGGTGCTGAAAACCGAGACGGCCATCTCGGGCCTGATCATCGAGGGGTTGACGGCGC
>CAZQLF010000092.1:0-1717 GCA_964594035.1 uncultured Rhodospirillaceae bacterium
CCCCGCTCGCTGCAACGATCGCTGCAACGCGGCCGGCCTATATCGCGGCTCCTAACTCGTGAGGAGCCGATCATGAACAGCATGGAATCCCAGGCGATGGGGCGGGCCGAATCGCAAAGCACGCTTCCTGCCCCCATCAGCCAAAGCGCGAGCCTCGAGGGCCCGCATCTTCGTGGCCCGCTCGTGCTTTCCGGCCTGCTGTGCGCGGAAGTCGCAACCAAGCCGGCCAGCGAGGCGCTGATCTCGGGGCGGGAGCGCTGGACATGGCGCGAGCTCGACGGAGCCAGCACCAATCTCGCGCGCAACTACCTGTCATTGGGCCTGAAGCCAGGCGATCGCGTGGCCTCTTTGATGCCGAACCGTACCGCCCTGGTCATTCATTACATCGCCTGCCTGAAGGCGGGCCTAGTCGCTGTGCCGCTGAACTATCGCTACACGGTGCCCGACATCGAGCATGCACTCGAACTCAGTTGTGCCTCGCTGCTGGTTGCCCATGCCGAGCGGCTGGCGGAGCTCGATGCCAGCCGCGTGGTGCATCACCTGCCCCACGGCATCGTCATCCATGAAGGCGAAGCCTCGCGCCGGCCGCGGCTGGCCAATCTGATGATCAAGCGCAGCACTGCGCGCCCGCTTCCCGTCGTTGACCCGGCCGATCCGGCCTTCATTTTCTTCACCTCCGGCAGCACGGGGCCTGCCAAGGGCGTGACGCATTCGCAGGAATCGCTCGGCTGGATGTTCGCCAGCATGGCGGCCGCCTTCGAATTCGGGCCCGACGATGTCGTGCTGCCCGGATCTTCATTGTCCCATATCGGTGGATTTCTGTTCTCGCTGGCAGCACTCGCCGCGGGCGCGCGCGTCCTGGTGGCGCGCAGCGTCGAGCCGCAGCAGATGCTGACGCTGCTGCGTGAGGAAAAGCCGACGGTGCTGTTCATGCTGCCGGCAACGCTGTTCCCGCTGGTGCGCGACGTGACGGCAAAGCGCGCGGACTTCGCTTCCCTCAGGACCTGTGCCAGCGGCGGCGACAAGGTTCCGGCAGAGCTGCAGCGCGAGTTCAGCGATCTTGCCGGCCTTGCGATCGACGAACTTTACGGCATGACGGAGATCGGCGTGGTGACCTGCAGCCCGCCCTCAGGCCGGATCAAGGCAGGCTCGATCGGACGCGCCATGCATGGCGTGGGGCTTTCGATCCGCGACGAAACCGGGGCTATGCTTCCGGCGACTGCACCCGGCCGGCTCTGGGTCAAGACGCGGGCGACCATGCTGGGGTATTGGCGCGATCCCGCGGCGACGTCGGCGACGATCAAGGATGGCTGGCTCGATACCGGCGATCTGATGGAGGCGGGGCAGGATGGCTATCTGCATTTCCGCGGCCGCCGCAAGCAGATCATCGTCCATGACGGCTCCAACATTGCCCCTCAGGAGGTGGAGGAGACTCTTCTCCAGCATCCGGCGATCGAGATGGCGGGCGTCGTAGGCATTCCTGACCTGCTGCATGGCGAGAACGTGCTGGCTTTCGTGACGCTGAAGGCGGGCTGGCCGCGGCCGGAATCGGTCGACCTGATCAAGTTTGCCCGCGAGCGTATCGGCTATCGCGCCCCGGCGGAGATCGAGATCCTGGCGACCATGCCGCTCAATCCCACGGGCAAGATCGACCGGGTATCGCTGAAATTCTTTTCCGAGAACCGCTTCGCGGTGCGGGCGGCGAACTGCGCGTGAT
>CAZQLF010000092.1:1817-8361 GCA_964594035.1 uncultured Rhodospirillaceae bacterium
CCCTCCGCCTCGGCGGCGCTGGCTTCCAGCCGTTTCATCAGGTCCTGGAAGTCGGCGCGGCCGCGCAGCGAATTGAGCTGGCTATCGTTGCGGGCATTGCCCAGGAGCCAGCCGCCGGCGCGCGGCGTGTGGGCGAAGGCTGCCTCCAGATATTGCTGGGCGCGATCGAGCTTGCCAATGACCGCAAGCGAGCAGGCCACGTTGTAACTGACCGTATAGGAATCCGGGTCGACCTGTGCCGCACGCTCGGCCCAGCGCTCGGCGCGTTCATTGTCGTTGAGGTAGACGAGGGTCGCCGCACCCATTGCCAGAACCTCGGCGATCTCCGGTTCAGGTCCGAAGGCATCCGCGATACGTGACAGGCAGCCGCGCGCGGCGGCCACGCTGCGATTGGGATCACCGATCGCCATATACAGTTCGGACAGCAAGGTCAGCGGCTGGTAGTTCTTTGGCTGGATCTCCGCGGCGCGCTCGAAATGCAGGATCGCGTCATAGGGATCGCCGAGTTCGCGGCTGCAGAAGCCATAGAAGTAGTGAGCTTCATACAATCCGGAATCGAGGCCCATGGCGCGATCGAAGGCGGCAATGGCCTGGCGCGGATGGCCGGAGACGTAGAAGGCGAGGCCGCGCGAGGCATGGGCTTCGGCCAGGTTCGGCGCCAGTTCGAGCGCCCGGCTGCTGTTGGCGATCATCTGCTCATAGGAGACATCGAGATCGCCATTGACCCAAAGGAAGGCATCGCAATCGGCAATTCCGGCATAGGCACGGGCATAGCCAGGGTCGTTCTTCACTGCCTTGTGGAAGAGCCGGCGCGCGGCGCTCAAATATTCGCGCGTGCCCCAGCTGACGGAGAGCCGGGCCCGGCCGCGCAGGTAGTATTTGTAGGCCTGCGCGTTCGAGGTGGAGCGCGTGGTGATCGCCTGGCGCTCCTGGGGCAGCAGCTTCAGCTTGAGCGCCGCGACCACGTTCTGCGAGATCTCGTCCTGGAGCGCAAAGATATTGGCGAATTCGCCTTCGAAGCGCTCCGCCCAGAGATGATCGGCGCTGAGCGCGTCGATCAGCTGCACATTGATGCGGATCTGCTCGCCGGATTTCTGCACGCTGCCCTGCAGGACGTGCCCGACATTGAGATTGCGCGCGATATCGGCAAGGTCGGCAGCCTTGCCCTTGTAGGCAAAGGCCTTGTTGCGGGGGATGACGAACAGCGCCGAGACCTGGGAGAGATCGGTGGTGAGATCCTCGGTGATGCCGTCGGCGAGATACTCCTGCTCGGGATTGCGGCTGATGTTGTCGAAGGGCAGGACCACCAGCGGACGGCGTCCAATGGGGGCGGCCCGGATCGCGGGCGGCGGTTCGCTGACGGCGGCCGGCGCCGGGATCGGCTCGCTCGTGGCAATGATCGCCGGCTGCGTACCACTGGTGCCGTGCTGTCCCAAAAGACTGGCCCAGGCGCGGGTCAGCTCCTGCACCGAACCGCTGCGCGACTGAAGCAGATTGGCCGAGACCTCGCGCTGTTCTTCGGCTTCGCGGTGCCGGCCGGTCGCGAGCAGAAGCCGCAGCAGCGCGATATGTGCCGTGGCCTCTTCGGCATCGACGCTGGCGAGACTGCGCGCATGGGCCAGTCCCTGTTCCGGCGCGCTTTCATGCCGCTCGATCAGCATCTTCAGGATGGTGACGCGTAGCCGCCGCGCTTCCTCGCGCTCGGCCACGCACCAGGCCTGGTAGTCGGGGCAGTTCGGCAGTTCCGCGCCTTCGGCGAACTCGCCGCGGAAGGCAGCCGCTGCCTTTTCCAGCTCTTCGGTAGCGATGATGGTGCTGCCCGGCAGCAGCAGGCGCCGGATCGCACTGATGTCGATATCGACGCCGTCGGCATCGAAGCGGATCGTGTCGCGCTCGGCGGTGATGCGCTTGCGCGCGTCGGTATCGACGATGCGGCGGATCATGCTGAGGCTGGAGCGCAGCGCCGCACGCGGATCGTCGGGAATGTCCCAGAACATGGAACACAGGCGCTCGCGCCGGTGCGAGCGTCCGGTCGCGGCGAGATAGACCAGCAGCGCGCGCGCCTTGCGCGAGGAGGGCAGAACCTGGAGTTCGCCCGCGCGCAGCACCTCGACATCGCCCAGCAGCCTGAGCGTCAGCTCCGCCGGCCCGGCGTTCATCGTCGTTTCCAGGAAATGGGGTCCCGCGCCACCCTCACAGCGGTCCGCCTTCGTTCCATTGGGGAAAATGCCGGTCACCCGTGCCAGTTTCCCCGGACAATTTCAACGGCAACTTACACGGCTTTTGTAACGCCGGGGGTCCACATAGCCTCAAGAACGAGTTGGAATCGGATTGACGAGGTAACACAGTGAAATCGCAGCTTTTCATGAGTTCGTGGGCCGCCATGCGCCAGGAGGCCGATTTGCCCTCCCGCGGGGTCGTATCGGCCCTGCGGCGGCTGGCCAAATCGCTGACGGCGCGACGCGAGCGCCTGAATGAGGGCGGCCTTCACCGGATGAGCGACCACTTGCTGAGGGATATCGGTCTCGACCGCTCGGAGTTGTTTTACGGCCTCTCCAAGGGGCCGCGGGTGCGCAAGCGCGGACGCTAGACCTCAACGAGATCCAGGAAGCTGCGCACCAGACGCAGATCCTGGCGTTCGGCGAGGCAGACGACGTACTCCGTCATCGCCATGTCGGCGCCAGTCAGTTCCAGAATCGACAGCCGCGGATCCTTGCTGAATTCGCCGGCGGAGACGACGCCGACGCCAAGGCCGGCGGCGACCGTTTCGCGCACGGCCTCGCGGCTGTTCATGTCCAGCACCTCGCCCCAGGCGAGCCCACGCCGGGCCATGGCGGTCTCGAAGATCTGCCGTGTCGCAGACCCTTGCTCACGCAGCACGAGACGTTGTTCCTTGAGATCGGCGAGATCGACGCGCCGGCGTTTTGCCCAGGGATGTGTCTTGGCGACGAAGGCGACCAGCCGGTCGTGGCGCAAAGGCTTCGCGTAAAAACGCGGATCGCCGCTGACATTGGCGAGCACGGCCACGTCCAGCTTGTGCTCCAGCAGATCATGGGCGAGTTCGGCCGAGTTGCCGACGGTCAGCGTGATCTGGATGCCGGGATAGCGCTGGGTGAAGGCAGCGAGTGCTGCCGTCACGTGATAGGGCGCATCGGCGCCCACGCGCAGATGTCCTTTGCGCAAGCCCCGCGCGGCACTCAGCAGGTGCTCCGTCTCGGCCTCCAGGCTGAACAGGCGGCGGGTCAGCACCAGCAATTCCTGTCCGAGCGCCGTGGGCGCCACCCGCCGGCCGCGCCGATCGAACAGTTTCACGCCGTAGGTTGCTTCCAGCGCCTTCACCTGGCCTGACAAGGTCGGCTGGGTGACATGCAAGGCATTGGCAGCCTTGGTAAAACTGCCTTCGCTCGCGACTGCATGGAAGGCGCGGAGCTGGCTGTGATTCATCGGCAAAACCTATATGAGATATAGGAACTAGTGATTTGATTTATGATAACCCATGCCCTGATATGGACAAGAGAGTTTGGGAACCTTGGGCCCGATTGCGGGCTGGTTTTTTGGACAAGAGGATTTCGATGACCGATCAGCGCTCCGAGCAAAACGTTCGCGCCCAAGACCCCTGGCTGCTGACCCCCGGGCCGCTCACCACCTCGCTGACCGTGAAGCAGGCGATGCTCCACGATTGGGGCTCGCGCGATAAGACATTCATCGAGATCAACCGCCGGGTGCGCGAGAAGCTGGTCACCATGGCGGGTGGCGAGGGGACCCACGTCTGCGTGCCCATGCAGGGCAGCGGCACTTTCGCGGTCGAGGCGATGATCGGCAGCTTCGTGCCGGCCACGGGCAAGCTGCTGATCCTGATCAACGGCGCCTATGGCAAGCGCATGGTCCGCATCTGCGAATACTACAAGCGCGACGTCGCGGTTCTGGAATGGGCAGAGGATCGGCCGGTCGAGCCGGCCGCGGTGGAGAAGGCGCTGGCAGCCGACGTCAGGATCAGTCACGTCGCCGTCGTCCATTGCGAGACGACTTCGGGCGTGTTGAACCCGGTGGCCGAGGTGGCGGCGGTGGTCGCCAAGGCTGGCCGCCGCCTGCTGGTCGATGCCATGAGTGCCTTCGGCGCGATCGCGCTGGATGCGCGCGAGGTGGCTTTCGATGCCCTCGCTGCCTCATCCAACAAATGCATCGAAGGCGTACCGGGCGTGGGCTTCGTCATCTGCCGCAAGGAGACGTTGGATGCCTGCAAGGGCAATGCGCCCTCGCTGACGCTCGATTTGTTCGACCAGCATCAGGCGCTGGAGAAGACCGGCCAGTGGCGTTTCACCCCGCCGATCCACTGCATCGTCGCCTTCGACCAGGCCATCAAGGAGCATGAGGCCGAGGGCGGTGTCGCCGGCCGCGGCGGGCGTTATCGCAACAACTGCCGCATTCTGGTTGAGGGCATGCGCAAGCTCGGCTTCGAGACCCTGCTGCCGGATCGCCTCCAGGCGCCGATCATCGTCACCTTCCACATGCCGGCCGATCCGAAGTTCGTCTTCCAGACCTTTTATGACAAGCTAAGC
This sequence comes from uncultured Rhodospirillaceae bacterium, assembly GCA_964594035.1. Taxonomy (GTDB): domain Bacteria; phylum Pseudomonadota; class Alphaproteobacteria; order Dongiales; family Dongiaceae; genus DASXQK01. Next base: position 6,377 of record CAZQLF010000092.1, read on the forward strand.
GAGCGGGGCTTCGTCATTTATCCCGGCAAGCTGACAGTCGCCGACAGCTTCCGCATCGGCTGCATCGGCCGGCTGGGCGAAAAGGAAATGAAGGGGGCGCTTGCCGCCATCCGCGAGGTGATGGGCGAGATGGGTGTCGCCAGCGGTGCCGCCCGCAAGCAGGCGGCGAGCGCTTAAGGAGCAACTATGAGTGCGAACGATAAATCCCTGACCGTCAACGGCCGGCGCTATGCCTGGCCGAAGGCGCCTGTTGTTGTGGTGTGTATAGACGGGTCAGAGCCCGCCTATATGGATCAGGCGATTGCGGCAGGGGCGATGCCATGGCTCGCAAAAGCGTTGCCGCGAGGCACAAAACGCCTGGCGGATTGCGTCGTGCCGAGCTTCACCAATCCCAACAATCTGTCGATCGTCACCGGCGCACCGCCCTCGGTGCACGGCATCTGCGGCAACTTCTTCTATGACCGCCAGGCCGGCACCGAGATCATGATGAACGACCCGAAATATCTGCGCGCCGAAACGATCCTGGCGGCCTTCAGTTCCGCCGGTGCGTCGGTCGTGGTCGTCACCGCCAAGGACAAGCTGCGCGGCCTGCTGGGCCACGGCATGATGGGCATCTGCTTCTCGGCGGAGAAGGCGGACATCACGACCAAGGGCGAGCATGGCATCGATAATGCGCTCGCTTTCGTCGGCCTGCCGCTGCCTTCCGTCTACAGCGCTGACCTCTCGGAGTTCGTCTTTGCCGCCGGCGTGAAGCTGATGGAGCGCTATCGCCCCGACATCATGTATCTCTCGACCACCGACTACATCCAGCACAAGCATGCGCCAGGCACCAAGGTGGCCAATGACTTCTATCGCATGATGGATAGCTATTGGTCGCAGCTCGATGCGGCGGGTGCCACCATTGTGCTGACCGCCGATCACGGCATGAACGCCAAGCATGGATCCGACGGCAAGCCGCAGATCCTGTTTTTGCAGACGCTTCTGGACGAGTGGCTGGGGACGGGGAAGGCGCGGGTGATCCTGCCGATCACCGATCCCTATGTCGCCCATCACGGCGCACTCGGCTCGTTCGCCACTGCCTATCTGCCGGAGGGAAGCGATGCGGCGGCGATCGCCAAAAAGATCGCAGCGCGGCCGGAGATCGAACTGGCTTTGCTGCGCGATGAAGCGGCGGCGCGGTTCGAACTGCCCGCCGATCGCATCGGCGACATCGTTGTCGTCTCGCGCAAGGAGTTCGTGATCGGCACCTCGGCGGACCGCCACGATCTCTCGGGCCTCGATGCGCCCTTGCGCTCCCATGGCGGCGTCTCGGAACAACGCGTACCGCTCTACTGCAACCGGCCGGCGCCCGCTTTGGCCGCCGATGCCAGGCTGCGCAATTTCAGTGCCTTCGATCTGGCGCTGAACTATGCGCAAGCCGCGGCTCAGCCGGCCACCCAGCGGCGCGCGGTCTAACGAAAAATATCGGAGGCTCCAGCTCATGAATCTCGTTACCCCCGTGCTGCGCCAGGAAAAGATGCGCATTGCCGGTGACCTAGTCGGCGGCGATCGGGTCATCGAAGTTCGCAATCCCTATAATGGCCAGGTCGTTGGCACCGTGCCGAAGGCGACGGTCGAGCAGCTTCGCGCGGCCTATGACAGGATCGCGCCCTACAAGCCGGCCTTGAGCCGCCACGACCGCTCCAAGATCCTTCGCAAGACGGCAGATATCCTCGACAGCCGCAAGCAGGATGTGGCGAAGCTCATCACGCTGGAATCGGGCCTCAGCCTCAAGGACACGCTGTACGAGGTAGGCCGTGCCTATGACGTGTTCGTGCTGGCCTCGACCCTCTGCCTGCAGGATGACGGGCAGATCTTCTCCTGTGATCTCACGCCCCATGGCCAAAAGCGGCGCATCTATACCCAGCGCGATCCGCTGCGCTGCATCACGGCGATCACGCCGTTCAACCACCCGATGAACCAGGTGGCGCACAAGGTGGCGCCGT
>CAZQLF010000093.1:0-8353 GCA_964594035.1 uncultured Rhodospirillaceae bacterium
ACGAGTGGGGCTATCTGCTGCTTTGGGGCACGCTTGCCGAGAGCGTTTTGCTGGGCCTGGTCCTGCTGCTGGCGCCGGTGGTCTTCGGTTGGCGGACCATTTTCGCCCGTCAGCCCGGCAAGATCGGCATCGTCACCTATTTCCTCTGCCTTGGCCTTGGCTACATCCTGATCGAGGTCGGGCTCATCGGAAAATTCGTCCTGGCACTGGCCAATCCGACGGTCTCGGCCTCGGTGCTGATCACCGGCATGCTGGTGTTCTCCGGTCTCGGCAGCCTGACGTCCGGGCGCTATCTCGAGCGCTGCCGCACGATCATGCCGCGGATCTTTCTCGCCATCGCCGCGATCCTCGTCACCTATTCCTTCATCCTCGGCCCGATCCTCGACGTGATCGGACTCTGGCCCTATGGCTTGCGCATCGTCGCGTGCCTCGCGCTGCTGTTGCCGCCCGCATTCCTGATGGGATTCCCCTTCCCCACCGGCATGGGCATGCTCGCCCGCCTGGGCAAGGAACACTTCTTCCTCTGGGCCTGGGGCATCAACGGTCTGTTCTCGGTGGTGGGATCGGTCGCTGTACCGCTGATCGCGGTACTTTTCGGCCTCAAGGCGCTGATGTGGGTTGCGGCAGCTGCCTATCTGCTGGCGCTGCCCGCATTCTTCGCCCTGCTGCTGCCGAAAGTGAGCGCCGGGCCACTTTCCCTCAGGACCTCTTCGCCACCTTCTTAACGGACCCTTCGTGGCGGCTCGTGGCGTCGCGATTACGCTCGTATCGCTTTTCGAGCGGAAACGGAGGCAACCAGGATTCGCGCCGGCAGGTCCAGATCTCGTATGTGGGCATCAGCTGGTCAGGGGCATCCAGCGAGCCCAGGTTCACTTCGACTTCGTCACCGCTGCGCCCGAAAACCGACGAGCCGCAGTTGGGACAGAAAGTCCGGCCGGCGAAGTCGCGGGTTTCGCCTTCGATTGTCACGGCCTCCTGCGGGAAGATCGCGGACGCATGAAACAGGGCGCCGTGATGCTTGCGGCAGTCGAGGCAGTGACAAATCCCGACCCGGTAGGGAAGACCCGATGCCACGACGCGAACGTTGCCGCACAGGCAACCGCCGGTGAACCGGTCCATGCTGCATCTCCTCTGAATCAAGCGGCCGGCATGGTTACAATGGAGAGCGCTCTCATTGCAACCGGGCTCGCCGTCGGCGGGCAGGGGCAAAAGCGGGCCGGACGCCGGGCTTGCAACGGCTTTCCCCCTCCGCTATAAGCCCCCGCTTCAACGGAGCCAGGCCCATGAAAGAGAAGACCCACCCCGACTACCACGAGATCAACGTCGTGATGACCGACGGGTCGACCTTCAAGACGCGTTCGACCTGGGGCAAGGCGGGCGACACGCTTCACTTGGAAGTCGATCCCAAATCGCATCCCGCCTGGACCGGCGTGCATCGCCTGTCGGATACCGGCGGCCAGCTGGCCAAGTTCAAGAAACGCTTTTCGAATCTCGGCATCAAGCAGTAGCTTGATCTAGCGCAATTTTTTCAGGGGTCGGACCCGTTCCGGCCCCTTGATTTCATTTGGAGCCTTCCTATCTCCAGTCTGCCTAGACGCCCAACAGGGGTCCGGCAAAACCGGCGGAACATCCCGTTCCGCTCCATGTTGCTCAACTGGAGGATATGGCAAATGACGTCTTTCGACTTTACCCCCCTTTTCCGTTCCACCGTCGGCTTCGACCGCCTGACGCGTCTGCTGGAAAATCGTCTCGATGAGGGTGCGTTCACCTACCCGCCCTATAACATCGAGCAGACCGGCGAAGACTCGTACAAGATCGTGATGGCGGTGGCGGGCTTCGGCGAGGGCGACCTGACGGTTACCCAGCAGGCGAACACGCTGCTCATTTCGGGCAAGCAGGAGAAGCCGGCCGAGGACAAGAAGTACCTCTACCGCGGCATCGCGGCTCGCGCGTTCGAGCGCCGGCTGGAGCTGGCCGACCACATCAAGGTCGCCGGCGCCTCCCTGGCGAATGGCGTGCTGAGCATCGATCTGGTCCGCGAGGTGCCTGAGGCGATGAAACCCCGCCAGATCAAGATCGGCGGCAGTAACTCTGGTACCTCGGCCAAGATCATCGAGAACAAGGCGGCCTAGTTAAGCCGCTGAAGGCGTAGGTTCCCAACCCAACTGGGCCGGAGAGCGAAAGCTCTCCGGCCTTTTTCTTTTTCAGACACCCCTCTTCTTTTCAGACGAATCCCAGCAGCGCGTCGATCACCGCATCCGGCGTTTCGCTCATCATCATGTGGCCGGCGCCGGGAATGAGGACCGTCTGGTTGTCGGGCAGCGCTGCCGCGAGCGCCTTTGCCTTGACCGAGGGCGTCATGCGGTCGACGGCGCCCAGCAACAGCAGGCTCGGGCATTTCACCTTGGGGGCGCTGGCCGCGGTGTCATAGGCATCGCAGGCGGCTAGATCGCTCGCCAGCACGCCCTCCTCTGCCTGGTTCAGCAAACGCTGGGCGCCGCCCAGCCGCCAAAGCCCGGGCGCCGGATTGCCGCCAAAATGGCCAGCGGGCCCATGCGCCCAGGAGGCGATGAGATCGGCCGCGTGCGGGCGATCGTCCGCCGCCGCTTTCAGCAGATCGGGATGTACCGGCATGCGCGAGGCAACGCCGAGCATGGCAAGACGGCGAACGCGGTCTGGTGCCTGGGCCGCGGCTTCGAGTGAAATCAGCGAACCCATGCTGTGCCCGATGAGGGCTGCATCCTTGATGTCAGCCGCATCCATGAAGCGGACGAGCCAGGATGCCATATCGACGATGCTGCCGAGAGCAGGCCCCTCGCTGCGGCCATGACCGGGCAGGTCGATGGCGAGCACCGCGCGGCCGCGATGGGCGAGGCTGCGCGCCGGCAGCGCCCAGACGATGTGATCCATGCCGGCGCCATGAACCATGATCGCCGCGGGGTTCGATGGATCGAAGGCACGGCCGCCCGTGGCAGCAAATACAGACTTGCCATCGACCTGGAACTGCACGGGATCAGGAAACCTTTTGCGAGACGCGCAGCGCCTGGGTCAGATCGTCGATGATGTCGCCGGGCGCTTCGAGGCCGACGGAAAGGCGCACAAGATCTTCGCCCACACCTGCCTTCTTCAGTGCCGCCGCGTCCATCTGCGAATGGGTCGTGCTCGCGGGATGGATGATCAGCGTCTTGGCGTCGCCCACATTGGCGAGGTGGGAAGCGAGGTTGAGGGCCTCGATGAATTTGCGGCCCGCCTCTCTGCCACCCTTGATGCCGAAGGCGATGATCGAGCCCATACCCTTGGGGAAGAGGCGCTGAGCCAATCGATAATCCGGATGTTCCGGCAGCCCGGGATATGAAATCCACGCCACCGCCGGATTGGATTTCAGCGCCACCGCCACAGCCACGGCGTTGCTTACATGACGCTCCATGCGTAGCGGCAAGGTCTCGATGCCTTGCAGGATCTGAAAGGCATTCATCGGACTCATGCAGGCGCCGAAATCGCGCAGGCCCTCGACGCGCGCGCGGGTGATGAAAGCCTGCGGCCCGAACTCCTCGGCGAAATCGATGCCGTGATAGCCAGCATAGGGCTCGCTCAAGGTGGGAAATTTCGCGGCGTTCTTTTCCCAATCGAAGCGCCCGCTATCCACCAGCACACCACCGATGGCAATGCCGTGGCCGCCCAGCCACTTCGTCGCCGAATGCAGCAGCAGATCGGCGCCATGCTCGAAGGGGCGATTGAGATAGGGCGTCGAAAAAGTGGAATCGATGAGCAGCGGAATGCCCGCCTCGTGGGCCACGGCAGAAACCGCCTCGAGATCGAGCACCTCGAGGCCAGGATTGCCGATGGTCTCGGCGAAGATCACCCGTGTCTCGGAACGGATCGCCTTGCGGAAGGCGTCGACATCACGCGGCGGCACGAAGCTCGTCGTGATGCCGAAACGCGGCAAGGTGTGGGTGAACAAATTCACGCTGCCGCCATAGAGCGCCGAGGACGAGACGATGTGGCTGCCGGCACTCATCAGCGTGGCGATGGCGAGATGCAGAGCAGCATGGCCGCTCGCGGTCGCTGCGGCGCCGACGCCGCCTTCGAGTGCCGCCACCCGCTCCTCCAGCACCGCAACGGTGGGGTTGGAGATGCGCGAATAGATGTGGCCGACGCGTTCCAGATTGAACAGGGCTGCGGCGGTGTCGACGTCGCGAAAGACGTAGGAAGTGGTCTGATAGATCGGCACGGCGCGGGCGCCGGTGGCGGGATCTGGTCTCTGCCCCGCATGCAGGCTGAGGGTCTCGAACTGGAAGAGCTTGGGGTCGGCCATGGCCTTGCTCCCGCTGGCGTCTGATCGTCTCACATTGAATCAACGTGAGGCGTGAATCAGCCGCCTATCCACAAATTGGAGCAAGATCGGATCGGGTTGGTTCAACCTGATCCGATCTTGCTCGGGGGATTTTCCGGGTAACGGCAGTATCCCAGAAAAGCGGAGGGCCGCACGGCCCGGCGGCTCGGCGGCCCTCTCAATTATTGTTTGAAGCCTCGTTGTTTGACTTGCCGGACGCAAACCGTATGACCGCATATCCCTTGGGGTCAAGCGTGGAATCGCAGCCGGCAAACGATAAAAACGCCGCCGGCGCAGGGCCGGCGGCGATGAGGTGGCGGGATCGCGAGAGGAGCGACAGGGAGATTGCAACCTCGGCTGACCCCAACGAGGGTGCGTCCCGCGGTGCAACATACGAAGACGCCGGTGAAGGCGGCATGACGCGGCCGTGAAAGTTCGGCGCATTGGCTGGGGATGTACCGGCTTTGTTTCTCTGGCGCCTGAGATAGGCCCAGGGCCTAGCTCGATTTGAACAGGGAGGCAGCGCCGGACAGGTGCGCTTGTTTGGCGGCGATCTTCGCCTTGACCCGGGCGATCTCGGCCTCCATCTCGCCGATATAGTCGGTCAATTCCTGGATCGACAGGCTGTCCAGCTCCCGCGGTTGGACCTTCTTCTTTCGCGGTTCCAGATCTTCCGGGTCCATCCCAAGGCTCCTCGTATTGCCAGCGCCGGCCATGCATAGTAGCCCTAGCCCGACCGGCCGAAAACGCCCGCTGATCATAGTGGTGCCACCTTCCGTTAAAGAGATCACATCTATGTCCACCGCGCTGCCTGATACGATGAATGCCATCGAGATCGCCCAATTCGGCGGGCCCGACGTGTTGAAGTCAGCCAGGCGGCCGGTGCCCAAACCCGGCGCCGGTGAGGTGCTGATCGAGGTCGCGGCAGCCGGCATCAACCGGCCCGACATCCTGCAGCGTGAGGGCGGCTATCGCCCGCCGCCGGGTGTTTCCGACATCCCGGGGCTGGAGATCGCCGGGCGGATCGTGGCGCTGGGGCCCGATGTCGCGGGCTGGAAGATCGGCGATCCGGCCTGCGCCTTGGTTGCAGGCGGCGGGTATGCGGAGTTCTGCACGGCGCCATCGCCGCAATGCCTGCCCTTTCCGCGTGGCATGGATGCCGTCAAGGCCGCGGCGATCCCCGAGACCTTCTTCACAGTGTGGACCAATGTGTTCGACCGCGGGCACCTCAAGGCCGGCGAAACCTTCCTCGTTCATGGCGGTTCGAGCGGGATCGGCACCACGGCGATCCAGCTGGCCCACGCGTTCGGCGCACGTGTTTTCACCACGGCAGGAAGTGCCGAAAAGTGTGCGGCCTGCGTCAAACTGGGCGCCGAGCGCGCCATCGATCACAAGCGCGAGGATTTCGTCGCCGTGATCCAGGAAGCGACCCAGCAAAAGGGCGTCGATGTCGTCCTCGACATGGTGGGTGGCTCCTACATCAACCGGAACCTGCAGATCCTGGCGATGGAAGGCCGGCTGGTGCAGATCGCCTTCCTGCAGGGCAGCAAGGCGGAAATCGATATCGGGCCGCTGATGATGAAGCGCCAGACGCTGACCGGCTCGACCTTGCGCCCGCGCTCCGTGGCCGAGAAAGGGGCCATCGCCAAATCCCTGCGCGACAAGGTCTGGCCGCTGCTCGATTCGGGCAAGGTCGCGCCCGTGATGTTCAAGACCTTCCCGCTGGCCGAGGCCGCTTCGGCCCACAAGCTGATGGAAAGCAGCAGCCATATCGGCAAGATCGTGCTGGTGACGGGACGCGGCTGATCGACGCCTGCGCCGCAACGCCCCGCTTGAACGTAAACGGCGAAGCCCCTTAATAATGCCAGGGCGTCCAATCGTGGCGTCCAATGGGGGCAGCCAACAAGGGAGCGCCGGTCATGCATTGGCTTTTCTCGATTCTGCTGATCTTCGTGGGCGCGCTCGCCGCCTATGCGGGAATTGTCCGCAACTGGCCGAATGTGCGCCAGGGACTGGACAAAATCGTCCCGTACCAAGGCTGGTTCGGGATCGTCGCCCTCGTCTGGGGCGTCATCAACCTGATCCACTGGCTGCTGCACCTCGGCATGATGAGCATGATGCCGGCCTTCTGGGTGATTCTGGCGCTGCTGGCCAATGTGGTGGCGGTCCTGCTGGGTCTGGTCCTGGGATATGGGCTGATCGCCCAATATTTGCTCACCAATAATCCCGATGCCCGGCGCAGGGGCGAGGAGATGCGCGCCAGGCTGGTTGCGCGCCAGGTGGCACTGGGCTGGGTCGCCATCGTGCTTGGGGTGCTCGGATTGCTGCTTCCCGCCTTGATGTAGGGCCGGCAAAACCTTATTTGATCTGGCGAATCCTGCTGGCGAAGGCCGGCGGGGAGTGCTATTCCCCTGCCCTTCGGAACAAGTTGCCCTCAAGGAAAAGATCATGGCAGCACAACTGATGATGCCAAAGGCTACGGCCGTCTGGCTGGTGGAGAACACCACCCTCACCTTCGAACAGATTGCCGAGTTCTGCGGCCTTCATCCCCTGGAAGTCCAGGGCATCGCCGATGGCGAAGTGGCCATCGGGATCGTCGGCCTCGACCCCACCGCCAATGGCCAGCTGACGGCCGAGGAGATTGCCCGCTGCCAAGGCGATCCCAGCGCCCGGTTGAAGATGGCGAAGGTCACCATCCCATTGCCCACACCGCGCACCAAGGGCCCGCGCTATACGCCGGTTTCCAAGCGCCAGGACAAGCCGAATGCCGTCATGTGGCTGCTGCGCCATCACCCGGAGCTGGGCGACGCCCAGATCGCGCGGCTGATCGGCACAACCAAGGACACCATTGCCAAGGTGCGCGAGCGCAGCCACTGGAACGCTGCCAACCTGAAACCGCAGGATCCGGTGCTGCTGGGCCTGTGCACCCAGACTGACCTGAACAAGGCGATCGAGCGCGCTCGCCGTGCTGCCGAGCGAGCCGGCACGCCACATCCCCAGCCGCAGCCGGCAGCGCCCGCTCCCGGCGCCAAGCTGCCGGGGGGCTTCGATATCAGCCAGTTCCTGCCGCCGACGAGGCAGGAGTAGCAGCTCCATCGCGAGACAACCACGGGGCGGCCTTGGCCGCCCCGTTTTGCTTTTCGGGGGCTACATCACCTTTCCCTCGAAGTAATGCCGTCCGGCGCGGTCATCGATTTCGATGACCCAGAGATCGGCATCGCGCTTTGTCGCTCGCGCGATGTAGCCGTCGGCCTCGGCCTCATCCACGAGCCTGCCCTCGAAGGCGGCCAACCAGCCGAGCGAGCCATCGGGCACGCGCGCCTGCGTCAACACACGGCAGCCGAGATCGCGCTGGTTCAGCTTCAGGATCAGGCTGCCGCCCATCGCCTCACCCCGGCGCACGACGACAGCCGCAATCCCCTCGATGTTCAGGCGGTGGAGATGGGCCTTGATCCAGGTCTCGGTGGGCAAGCGCCCTTCGCTCATAACCCGCCCTTCACACGTGATGAACGGTTCGTCGTGTTGACGAGATTAGCACCCCACAGCGTCTGGTAGCCTCACGTTGAATCAACGTGAGGCGTGAATCAGCCGCTGATTCAAATAGGTAGAGCAAGATTCACGGATCAGGTTGTTTCAACCTGATCCGATCTTGCTCTAGGGCGCTGCGGTTGCAAATCGGGACGCGTCATGCGATCTAGCCCCGGTCTCACATGGCGAAAACCGCATTGATCACCGGCGTCACCGGCCAGGACGGCGCCTATCTGGCCCGCCTGCTGCTGGCAAAGGGCTATCGCGTCTATGGGACCGAGCGCGCCCAGCAGCCGACCGAACGCGCGCGGCTCGACTGGCTCAAGGTCAATAGCGACCTCACCATCGTCCAGCTCGAGTTGACCGATTCCGGCCAGATCCAGCGCGTGCTCGACCGCGTGGCACCCGACGAGATCTATAACCTCGCCGCCCAGACCTTCGTCCACGCCTCCTTCGAACAGCCGATCTATGCCGGCGAAGTGACCGGCCTGG
>CAZQLF010000094.1:0-3221 GCA_964594035.1 uncultured Rhodospirillaceae bacterium
GGGAAAGGGGCTGGGGGTTTGCTTGGGCGCTTTCTCAGCCATCGCCGGGTTGGTGACGGGCCATAGCCGAACGATACAGATGTTGCCGGCCTCCTGCCTTGCCGCCGTTTTTGGAGCGATGCTCAGCTTCGGTGTGCTCGTTGCCAGTCACCGATTGCCTTGGCCCGTCGACCCGGTCGATCTCGCCTGGCTTGTCGGCTTCGGTGGCGGGCAGATGGCGGGCGGCATGCTCATGTTCACCTATGGCGTACGGCTAATCCCGGCGGCAGAAAGCGCCCTGCTCTCCATTATTGAAGCCGTCAGCGCGCCGATCTGGGTCTTCGTCTTCTTTGCCGAGGACCCGGGCATTCGCGCCATCGTCGGGGGCTACATCGTGCTGTCCGCGGTTATCATTTACGCCGCCCTCGATCTGCGTCGTACGCAGCCGGCGTGATGGTGACAGCATGACACCACAGCACCGCGACGGATTGTTGCTGGTGCTGGCCGCGGCGGCGCTGTGGAGCCTCGGCGGCCTCTTCTTCCGCCTGATCCACACCGATGTCATGACACTGATGTGCGGCCGCGCCCTGGCCGCAGCGTTCCTGCTGCTGGCCGTTGTGACGATCAGGTCGCACGGACGGCCATGGCAGCTCTTTTTTGCGCTTGGATGGCCCGGCTTCCTAGTTGGCCTGTTCTTCGCCATTGATTCCACCTGCTACATGGCAGCGTTGCATTTCACCTCGGTTGCCCATGTCGTGGTGATCCTCAGCCTGACGCCGCTGTTCGCGGCGATCGCCGGCTGGATTGCAATGCGCGAAGCCATCCGGCCCCGGGTCGCGGCCGCCATGCTGGTCTCATTCGCCGGTGTGGCGCTGATGGTCTCGGGCAATTACGGCGAGGGTGCCTGGATGGGCGATCTGCTGGCGCTCGGCGTGCCCACGCTCTTTGCCGTCGTCACCGTCATTACCCGGCGCCACCCCGAGGTTCGCCTGATCTCTGCTGTCTGCCTCGCCGCTTTGCTGTCGGGACTTTCCTTTTTGCCCTTCGCCGATTTCCATCAGGCTCGGCCCATGGACCTCTTCCTGATGGTCTGTCTGGGCGTGATCGAGTTCGGTTTGGGGCTGGTGCTTTACCTTGCTGGTGCAAAGCGCATCCCGGCCGCGGAATCCGCGCTCACCTCGCTGCTGGAGACTGTACTGGCACCGCTCTGGGTCTGGCTTGCCGTCGCCGAAGATCCCGGCTGGCGGGCGATCGCCGGCGGGCTGGTCGTCCTTCTGACGCTGGCGGTATTGGCGATGGCCGATATGCGCAAGGCGCCGGCGCACTAGAAGGCGGTTGCAAAGCTCAAACCGCCGCCATGGGCTGATCGTTCGTGACGACCAGCGTTTCCGGATAGAAACCGTTGAAGTGGGTCGCCGTGGCGTTGGAATAAGCGCCCATGCGGTCGATCTCGATCCAATCGCCATCCTCGATGTCGCCCGGCAGCTCGAAGGTGCCCGGCAGCACGTCGAGAGAATCGCAAGTCGGCCCGTTGAGGATGAAGGATTCCAGCGGTGCCGCGGACTCGCCGCGAAGCCGCACCAGGCGAGACGGCACCTTGATCTTGGCCACGCTCATTTCGTCGAACGAACCGTAAATCCCATCATTGATGTAAAGCTGGTTGCCCTTGCGCAGCTGAACCTGAACGACGATGGAAATGCTGTCGGCGACGAGTGCCCTGCCCGGCTCGCACATCAACATGCAGTCGCGCCGCAGATTGAGTTCCTTAACCCCCGCCTCGATCGCTGTCATGAAGTCTTCCAGCGGCGGCATGTTGACACCGACGTAGTGCGCCGGGAAGCCACCGCCGACATCCAGGATCTGGAGCGGTGTCCTGGCCATCTCCATGGTCTCGCCCACGATGTGGAGTGCCGTGCGATAGGCCGAGGGATACAGGCATTGCGAGCCGACATGGAAGGCGAGCCCGACCTGGCAGCCTTGGGAGCTCGCCTGACGCAGCAAGGCGGCCGCGTCCAGCGGCCTTGCGCCAAATTTGGCGGAAAGGTGAAACAAGGTACCCTCGACCTGAGGGGTCTCCAGCCGCACGACAATGCAGATGCCCTCGCCCCCACCCGTCTCATCGATGACCTTGGCGATCTCCTTCTCATGGTCGACGACGTAGGTGTCGACATTGTAGATGCGCTCGGCCGCGCGAATGACGGCCCGCGACTTCACCGGATGCATGAAATAGGCGCCCGCGTCGGGGAAATTTTCGCGGATCAGGGCAATTTCCGGGAGTGACGCGGTATCGAAATGGCGGATGCCGGCGGCATAGAGCGCCCGCAACACGCTGGGATGGGGATTGCACTTGACCGCATACAGGACGCGGCCGGGGAAGAGTTCGAGAAACCGCTGGCTGGTCTGGCGCAGTACGTGCGGGAGCAGGCAATAGACCGGATAACTGGGCTGCAGCGCCGCAATCATGCTGCGCACATCGTCGAATTGTCTGTCCACGACCCGGCCCTCCTGCTCCGTCACGGCTTCTATCGCAAGGCAGCGAAGCTGTCGACCATTCCAGCATGACGACGTTTTGTTACATGGTCTTGGCCCTTGCAGTTCCGCTATTCTGCGGCGTGTCGAGGATCCAGTGACGATTCGATTTCATTTCCCGCATCTGGCCCTGCTTCTGACGATCGTAGTTGGCTTCGTCTGGCCGTCGCACCCGGCCGCGGCGGAGACGTTGTCGGCCGGCGACAAGGCGGTCTATCGCGCTGCCTTCAAGGCGGTAGAGAAGGACAAGTGGTCCGACGCTCGCCGCATTGCCGGCCAGGCGAAGAACAAGCTGCCGGCCAAAGTGATCCAGTGGCTCGATCTGACGCGGCCCGGCCTCGGACGCTCCTTCGACGAAATCTCGCAGTTCATGCGCGAAAATCCCGGCTGGCCCTACCAGAACACGCTGCAGGCCATGGGTGAGCGCAACATGCCGTCGAGCCTTTCCGCCCAGGCCACTATCGCCTGGTTTCAGGGGCGCGAACCGCAGACAGCCTATGGTGCCGCAGAGCTCGCCATCACCTCATACCTCGAATCAGCGAAGACTCTCGAGGATCCGGTGCAACCAACCGATCCATCGAATTGAGCGCGCTTTGAGATTGGCTGCGCAACTGCAAAGTCAAGAGCTGATGGCGACAGTTGCAGATCGGATTGGCGCAATCTTGGATAGCCGCAGAGGCGAATACCCGTTCCGGTTGTCGTGGGGTGTTTTT
>CAZQLF010000094.1:3231-8315 GCA_964594035.1 uncultured Rhodospirillaceae bacterium
TTCGCCTGGTTTAAGGGGCGCGAACCGCAGACAGCCTATGGGGCCCCAGGGGTCGCCCGCGCTCTCACCGCCCGCGGCCAGAGCGAGCCGGCAGCAGCTTTGGTCCGCCAGGCCTGGCGGGACGAAAACTTCGACAATTCTGACGATGAAGGCGCTTACCTGGCCGAGTTCGGCGCCTATCTGAGGCCGGAAGATCATATGGCCCGGCTCGACAGGTTGCTGTGGGCCCATGACGAGGATAGCGCCCATCGGCTGTTACCTTACGTGGATAGCGGGCATCAAGCGTTGGCGCTGGCGCGCATCGCGCTGGCCAAGAAGGATGATTCAGCCGCGGTTGCGGTCGGTAATGTGCCGCTGCCCCTGCAGCACGACGCGGGCCTTTTGTATGAGCTCGCGCGCAGCCGCCGCAAGGCAGGCGATTATATAGGCGCGGCCGCGGTGCTCGATCCGCCGCCCCCCGTCATCAGCCGGCCCGACATCATGTGGCCGGAGCTCGAGGACGCGGCGCGCCACGCTGTCCTGCGCGGCGACATGTCTGTCGGCTATCGCCTGGCCGCGGGCCATCAGGCGACGGACGGCATCACTTTTGCCGATGGCGAGTGGCTGGCAGGCTGGATCGCGCTTCGCTTCCTCGACGATTTCCGCCAGAGCTACACACATTTCACCGGCCTCTATACCGGCGTCAGCTCACCCATCAGCAAGGCACGCGGCGCTTACTGGGCGGGCCGCGCCGCCGAGGAAATGGGCGACATGGCGACCGCGCAGAACTGGTATCGCGCGGCGGCCTCGAACCTGTCGACCTATTATGGCCAGCTGGCGGCCTCGCGTGTCGGCAGCCGCGACGTTCTTCAGTTCGGCCCCATGCCGCAGCCGAACAAGGCCGAGCGGCTGGCCTTTGAGGGCCGTGAAATGGTGCGGGTTGTGCGTCTGCTGGCCCAACTCGATGAATCCGACCGGGCGCGGCCCTTCATGCAGAAGATGACCGACGACACGGAAGAGCCGACGAAGCTGCGCATGATCGCCGATCTGGGGCATGAGATCGGCCGTGAGGACTATGCCGTGATGGTCGCGAAAGCGGCCCACACCAAAGGGGTCGATATGATCGACTACCTGTTCCCTTTGCGAAAAATCCAGGCGGGCGCGGGGCCGGAGCCTGCCCTGCTTCTGGCCGTCATCCGCCAGGAAAGTGCGTTCGATGTGAAGGCGGTCAGCTCGGCTGGCGCACTCGGCCTGATGCAGCTCATGCCCTTCACGGCCAAGCACGTGGCCAAGACGCTGAAGACGAAGTATCGGCCCAAGGACCTGGTCAAGGATGGCGACTACAACATCCGGCTCGGCCGCGCCTATCTGCAGGAACTGCTGGTGTTTTTCGACCAGTCCTATGTATTGGCGGTCGCCGCCTACAACGCCGGGCCCGACCGGGTCAATCAATGGATCCAGGCGTTCGGCGATCCGCGCGATTATGGCGTGGACGTGGTGGACTGGGTCGAGACGATCCCGCTGTCGGAGACGCGCAATTACGTGCAGCGGGTCATGGAGAACCTCGAGGTCTATCGCCATCGCCTCGGCACCTCCCAGATGGTGCAATCGCTGCAGCAAGATCTCACCCGCCGCGGACCGCAATAACCCATGCGGGGCGAGCCTGAGGTCGATAGCGGGTTTCGCGAAGCCGTGTTTCGCTGCCAGGACGATCTCGTTCTCTATTGGCGTGACTATGGCGACCCGCTGTCGCCGCGCACGCCGGTGCTGTGCCTGTCGGGCCTCACCCGCAACTCGCGCGACTTCCATTTGCTCGCCCGCGATCTCAGCCGCGAGCGGCGCGTGCTGGCGCCTGACTATCGCGGCCGCGGCCGCTCGGCGCGCGATCCCGATTGGCGGCGCTACCGGCCCGAAACGTATCTCGCCGATGTTCTCGATCTGCTGACGCTAACGGGCGTCGATCGCGTCGTGGTGGTCGGAACCTCCATGGGCGGCCTTCTTGCCATGGGGCTCGCTGCCTTCCGCCCTACCGTTCTCGCCGGGGCGATCCTCAACGATGTGGGGCCGGAGATCGCCGGGCCCGGCTACAAGCGCATTCTCGACTATATCGGGACCGACCGTCCGGAAACCGACTGGGATGGTGCAGTCGCCGAGTTGAAGCGGCTGCTTCCCAACCTCTCCCTCAACACCGAGGCCAAATGGCTGCGCATGGCCAATGCCACCTATCAACGCGGAGCCGATGGCCGGCTGCATTTCGACTGGGACGTCGCCCTGGTGCGCAACCTGTTGCGCCGGGATGGCGCGGTTCCTGACCTCTGGGGCCTTTACCGGGCCTTCGGCACACGTCCCGTCCTGGCGCTGAGGGGCGAATTGTCGGATATCCTGACCGAGGCTACTTTCGAGCGCATGGCTGAGGTAAAACCCGATCTCATTCGCGCAACCGTGCCCGGCGTGGGCCACGTGCCAGCGCTGGACGAACCGGAAGCACTGGAAGCAATCCATGGATTCATTGCCCAATTCTGAAACGCTGCCCACGATTGAGGATGTCAGGGCCGCCGCTCAGCGCATCGCCGGCAAGGCGATCGAGACGCCGCTCCTGGAATCGCCGGGGCTGAATCAGCGCATCGGCGGACGCGTTCTGATCAAGGCGGAGTCGCTGCAGCGCACCGGCTCGTTCAAGTTCCGCGGCGCCTTCAACAAGATCAAGCATTTGGTGGAAGAGGGCGAAGGCGATGGCGGCGTCGTCGCCTACTCTTCCGGCAATCACGCGCAGGGCGTGGCAGCGGCCGCCCAGCTTCTGGGCCTGCCCGCCACGATCGTGATGCCGGCCGATGCCCCGGCGATCAAGCTCGAGAACACCAGGAACTACGGTGCCGAGGTGGTCCTGTATGACCGCTTGAAGGAGAACCGTGAGGCAATCGCGGGCGACATCGCCGCCAAGCGCAAGGCGGTCATCGTGCCGCCCTTCGACGATCCCTACATCATCGCGGGCCAGGGAACCGCAGGCCTGGAGATGGCCCGTCAGGCGAAGGCCGCCGGCGCCAGGCTGGACGCAGCTCTTTTTCCCTGCGGCGGAGGCGGTCTGATCTCTGGCTCAACCATCGGCCTGCAAGCCACATTCGCGGGCTTGCCCGTCTATTCCTGCGAGCCCGCGGCCTTCGACGACACGCGGCGTTCGCTGCTGGCCCATCACAGGCTGCCGGTGGAAGCCGGCGGCAAATCCATCTGCGACGGTCTGCTGTCGCCCATTCCCGGCGTGCTCACCTTCGCCCTCAACGACAAGAACCTCGCCGGCGGTTTTGCGCTCGGCGATGACGAGGTGCTGACCGCCATGGCCTTCGCCTTCCGGGTGATGAAACTGGTGCTGGAGCCGAGCGGCGCCGTGGGGCTCGCTGCACTCCTCAGCGGCCATTTCGACGGCAAGGGCAAGACCATCGGCCTGCTTTGCTCCGGCGGTAATGTCGATCCGGACGTCTTCGCCCGCTGCCTGACCATTTCCAACTAGTACTCAGTCGAAGACAACGGTCGCCGTGCGCTCCCTCTCCCGCTTGCGGGAGAGGGAGTTCGGATCACACTCGCTTCTCTGTTTGCCATACAAAAACGGCCACCTATGAGGTGGCCGTTCGACGTCTCGCTGGACTGAAGACTAGCTGCCGCCGTTCTTGCGATCGCCGCCGCCGGCGGGATCGCTGTGCCGGACATGGCCTTCCAGGAAGGCGCCGGGCTCGATCGCAAGGATCTGGTGGATGATGTCCCCCACGACCTTCGCCGTGCGGTCGAGGGTCACGGTGCTGGCCTTGATCTGGCCGGTCACCTGGCCGCAGACGCGCGTGGTCTCGGCAACGACATTGCCGGTCACGACGGCGCCTTCACCGATGGTGAGCGAGCGGCTCTGGATATCGCCCTCGACGATGCCATCAACCTGAAGATCGCCGGCGCTGATAAGGTCGCCCAGGATCTTGAGGTCGGAGCTGATGATGGAGGGAGCGGCACTGCGCGGGGTGGGACGCGAGCCATCGGCACCAGTGCCGATATTGGCCGGGCTGCCGCCCGGTCTGCCTTGACCGCTAGCCTTTGAAAACATAACGCCCCGCTTTCAGGAAATTCATGGGATCGAGAGGCCGGCCGTTCACCAGCACTTCATAGTGAACATGCGGCCCCGTGCTTCGCCCGGATGAGCCGAGCAGCCCGACTTGTTGACGGTAGTCAACCGTATCGCCGACCTTTACGTCGATGCGCGCCAGATGGCCATAGCGCGTATGCACGCCCAGCCCGTGATCGATTTCCACCAGCCGGCCATAGCCGCCCATCCAGCCGGCATAAACCACGACGCCAGGCGATGTCGACAACACCGGCGACAGCAGCGCATTGGACATGTCGAGGCCGGCATGGAAAGCGAGCCGTCCGTTGAAGGGATCGCGGCGGATGCCGAAATTGCTGGCGATGAAGTAGTGATCGATGGGTGCCGTCAGCGGCAAGGTGCGCAGCACGAGCTGCAGCGTCTCCAGCCGGCCGACTTCGCCGTCGAGGCTGGCCACGCTCGCCATCAACTGCTCGCCGCCCTGTTCCGTCGGCGGCTCCTTCACCGGAATGAACGGACCGCCCTGGCCCGACAGCTCGTGGGCGGCAATCAGCAGCAGCCCATCGACATCGACGCCGGTCATGGCCACGGTCTTCTCGACCTCGTCCACACCGTTGCGTGTCCGCGCCGCCAGGCGTTCGACGATGGTCTGCTGCGAGCGCTGGATCGAGGCGAGCTGGTTCTCGAGATCGCCAATGCGGCCCGTGAGATCGCGCCGCGCCGATTGCAGCGCATCGCGCTGGCTGATGGCGGTAGCAAGCGCGGTCTGCGTGTCGCCGATCTGGCGCAGCAGCTGGGTGTTGTCGCTGCGCGCGGCGTTCAGCTGGCTGAGCAAGATACCGATCTGTTCTTCCGCAAGGTGCTGGGCGAGGTCGCCCTGCGCCTCGCGCTGATCGGCTGCCGACAGATCGCTCTGCAGCGAGGCAACCTGATCCGCCAGTGCCGCCTTGCGTCCATCGGCGACAGAGAGAACGCGGCGCACCGCCTCGAGCTCGTCGGCAAGCTGCGTGCGGGTGGCGGCCAG
>CAZQLF010000095.1:0-8295 GCA_964594035.1 uncultured Rhodospirillaceae bacterium
GTTCAGCATCTTGGCCATGTTAAGTTCCCGGCTCGAGCCCACGCAACCCGCCGCAATCGATGTTGCCGCGCTGGGTTGCACATTTCAGCAGCGTCGGGTTCACGAGCAACTCTTCGTATTTGTCTGACTCCGACGCGGAGGCGTTTTCCAGCCCCGGCCGCTGACACAATTCAAGCGCGCCGTTCTGGTAGAGCGCGACGTAGCGGATATGCGGTGAAACGGCAAAAACCCGGTCGATGGCGTCGGTCATGCCGCCCTCAACTATCCCGCCAGTTTGAGAATGTCGATGTCCCACAATGGAAATGGCCACCGTACATTTCAAGTATGCAATCCACCCGGCAGGGGAGGGGAGGGCCTGAAGCCTTGATTTTCCGTCACTTGTAACGGAGTCACCCCCTCGATAGACTCACTGCACGTTTGTCCCGACGGCGAGTCGCTTGCCGCCGGCCTTTCCAGTTGGCCGGCAAAAAAGCGAGCGTCACGCGAGGGACGATGATGCATGCATGGACGAAAAGAAACGAGCGGAGCATGGCCGACCGGATCGAACCGCTTCTGAAGTTTCATCCCTTCACGCGGTTGAATGCGCTGCTCGACGGCATCAAGCCGGGCGGTCCGGTCATGGCGCTGTCAGTGGGTGAACCGCAGGCGCAGCCCCCTGCCCTGGTCGCCGAGGTCCTCGCGCGCGAAAAGAAGGACTGGTCGCGCTATCCGCTGACTATCGGCTCGCCGGAGTTCCGCTCCGCTGTGGGCGACTGGCTGAACCGCCGCTTCCATCTTCCGGCGGGTCTCTTCGACCGCGATCAGGACATCCTGCCCGCGGCCGGCAGCAAGGAGGCGCTGTTCCATGCCGCACTGGCCGCCGTGCCGGAATGGGATGGATCGGGCCCCCGCCCCGCCGTCGTCATGCCCAACCCTTTCTATCATGTCTATGCGGGCTCGGCGGCGGTGGCCGGTGCCGAGCCCCTCTTCCTGCCCGCCAACCGCGAGAACGGCTTCCTGCCCGAGCCCGCGCTGATCCCGGCGAAGGACCTGGCCCGCGTCGCCATGGCCTATGTCTGCTCGCCCTCCAACCCCCAAGGCGCCGTTGCCTCACGCGACTACCTGGCGCGCTGGGTGAAGCATGCGCGCCAGCACAACTACGCGCTGGTGATCGATGAGTGTTACGCCGAGATCTATCGTGGCGAAGCGCCGACCGGGGTGCTCGAAGTGGCCGAGGGCAGGCTCGACAACATCCTCTCGATCCATTCGCTCTCCAAGCGCTCCTCCGCGCCTGGCCTGCGCTCGGGCTTTGTCGTGGGCGAGCGGCGGCTCATCAAGCGCATGATGCAGATCTGCAATTACGGGGGTGCGGCGATTTCCTTTCCGGCGCTGGCCGCTTCCGCCGCGCTGTGGCGCGACGAGGCCCATGTCGAATTGAACCGCGAACGCTATCGCACCTGCTTTGCCATCGCCGAACGGATTCTCGGCAATCGTCTCGGCTTCTATCCGCCGCGCGGCGGATTCTTCCTCTGGCTCGATGTAGGCGACGGCGAAGCGGCAGCGAAGAAGCTCTGGACCGAGGCGGGCATCAAGGTGCTGCCCGGCGGCTATATGGCGCGGCCCGATGCGTCCGGCGTCAATCCAGGCCAGCCCTATATTCGCGTGGCACTGGTGCATGAACCGGCGGAAGTCGAGGCAGCATTGAACCGGCTGGTAGCGGTTCTGGCACCCTCCTCTGCCGCGGTGGCCGCGCAATAGGATGAGCAACAAGTAGGATGGCCAACAATACCGCCAGCATGAACGACCCCGGCGCCGCAGCGGCAGAGGGTGCAAGCGCCCAGGGTTCCGGGCCGACCACCTTCGTCTCCCGCGGCTTGCACGTTTTCCTGCGCCGGCGCTGGGAGGAGCTGCTCGGCCTGTTCCTGATCGCACTGGGTGTGGCCTATCTGACGGCGCTGCTGACGGCGAGCGCGTCCGATCCCTCGCTCAACCTCGCGGTCGACGGCCCGGTCCACAATATGATGGGCCTGCCGGGCGCCTATGTCGCCGATCTGATGCTGGAGAGCCTCGGGGTTGCGAGCTTCATCCTGGCGCTCGCCCTGATCATCTGGGGCTGGCAGACGGCGCGCCATCGTCATGCTCGCTGGTGGCTTCGCCTGCTGCTGCTGCCGCTCTCGATGATCGTCGGCTCCATCGGCCTTTGTTTGATTCCGTGGTCTACCGACTGGCCGTTCGGCGGTGGGCTCGGCGGGTTCGCCGGGCACCTGCTGGCCGATGGCGGCGGCAAATGGCCAGGGCTTGTGGGCTTGAGCGGCCTGCCCGATTTCGTGATCCAGGGCATCTGCCTGATCCTTGCCATTCCGCTTGCCTATTACGCGCTCGGCGTCTCGTGGCGGCGCTATCACCAGGCGGGCCAGGTGATTGCGGCCGCGGGCGCCGTCACCGGCCAGGGGGCAGGCCGCGCCAGTGGTTCGCTGTTCCGCTTCCTGCGGCGCAAGCGCCCTGAAGCGGCCGCCGAATACCGCGCCGAGCGTCACGAACAGGATCGTTCGCGCCGCATGGAGCCGCGGCTCGGCGGCATGCTCGAGGAGTCCGACAACGAACCCAGCTTCGGCGCCGGCCCGAGCTTGGGCGCGGCCACACGGGAGGGTCCGACCCTGGGCGGCGCCACGCGCGGCCGCGACGATGACGAGCCGCTGGTCGAGCCGCAAAAGGCAAAGCCGAAGCCCGGCCGGCGCGCTGCCAAGGCGGGCCAGGCGACCCTCGATCTGATTCCCGACGAGGAATACACCCTGCCCCCGCTCGATCTCCTGTATCTCGCGCCCAAGGACAAAGGCGCGCAGAAGGTCAATGAGGAGTCGCTCGAGAAGAACGCCCGGCTGCTGGAATCCGTGCTCCAGGATTTCGGCGTCAAGGGACAGATCGTCAAAGTCCGCCCCGGCCCGGTCGTCACGCTCTACGAGCTCGAGCCCGCGCCCGGCACGAAGACCAGCCGCGTGGTGGGGCTTGCCGACGACGTCGCACGCTCGATGAGCGCGGTCTCCGTGCGCATCGCCGTGGTGCCGGGACAGAGCGTCATCGGCATCGAGCTGCCGAACCGTTCACGCGAGCAGGTGGGCCTGCGCGAGTTGCTGGCCTCGGAGGATTACGAACGCACCGCGGCGAAGCTGGCGCTGGTGCTGGGCAAGGATATCGGAGGATCGCCGGTCATCGTCGATCTGGCGCGCATGCCGCATCTATTGATCGCCGGCACCACCGGCTCGGGCAAGTCGGTGGCGATCAACACCATGATCCTCTCCCTGCTCTATCGCCTGCCGCCCGACCGCTGCAAATTCATCATGATCGATCCGAAGATGCTGGAGCTTTCCGCCTATGACGGCATCCCGCATCTGATCGCGCCCGTCGTCACCGATCCGCGCAAGGCCATCGTCGCCTTGAAGTGGTCGGTGCGCGAAATGGAAAGCCGCTACCGCAAGATGTCGCAGCTCGGCGTGCGCAACATCGAGGGCTACAACCAGCGTGTCGAACAGGCGGCGGCCAGGGGCGAGACGCTGACCCGCCGCGTGCAGACCGGATTCAATCCAGAGACGGGTGCGCCGATCTATGAGGAGCAGCCCTTCGATCTGGCGCCGCTGCCCTTCATCGTCGTCATCGTCGACGAGATGGCGGACCTGATGCTGGTGGCGGGCAAGGATATCGAAGGTGCTGTCCAGCGCCTGGCCCAGATGGCGCGCGCGGCCGGCATTCACATCGTCATGGCGACCCAGCGCCCCTCGGTGGACGTCATCACCGGCACGATCAAGGCGAACTTCCCCACCCGCATCAGCTTCCACGTCACCAGCCGCATCGACAGCCGCACCATCCTGGGCGAGCCGGGGGCGGAACAGCTGCTGGGCCAGGGCGACATGCTGTACATGGCCCAGGGCGGACGTATCATACGAGTTCATGGTCCGTTCGTGTCCGATCACGATGTGGAAACCGTGGTCCGGCACCTTAAAGACCAGGGACAGCCGGCCTATATAGAAGATATTACCCGCGAAGAAGAGGAGCCGGAGGGCAGCGGTGAGTCCGAGGCGAGCGAGGAAGGCGGCGACGATCTCTACGACAAGGCCGTCGAACTCGTCTGCCGTGAGCGCAAGGCCTCGACCAGCTTCGTCCAGCGCCATCTCCAGATCGGCTACAACCGCGCCGCCCGCCTGATCGAGCGCATGGAGAAGGAGGGGGTCGTCAGCTCCGCCAACCATGTGGGCAAGCGCGAGGTGCTGGCCCGAGACAGCCGCGGTATGAACTGATCAGGACGAGAGACCCCAGGACAAGCGACCCCCAGGACAAGCGACTATGGCCCCGACTTCCTCGAAACCCTTCCACATTTCCCGCCGCGCCTTGCTGGGCGCGATCGCCGTCGCACCGTTTGCGGGCATCGCGATGCCGCGCGCCTTTGCCGCAGCGCAGGCGATGCAGCTGACGAACGACGACAAGGCCGACCTCAAGCGGGTATCCGCCTATCTCGACAGCATCCACACCATGCGGGCGCGTTTCCAGCAGGTCGCCTCGGGCGGCGGGCTGGAGGGCGGAAAGACTTATCTGCGCCGGCCCGGGTTGCTGCGCGTGGAGTATGAGCCGCCGGTGCCGGTGCTGCTGGTGGCCGACGGACTTTGGGTCAATTACTACGACAGCGAGCTGGACCAGCTGACGCAGATCCCGATCTCGCAGACGCCGATCTGGTTCCTGCTGCAGGAGAGCATCGACTTCTCGCCCAAGATCACGGTGACGAATATCGAGCGTTCGCCCGGCGCCATCCGCATCTCCGTCTATCAGACCGAGAACCCCGATGCAGGTGCTGCTTCGCTGACCTTCGCCGATGAGCCGCTGCAGCTGAAGCAGTGGACCATCACGGATTCAAAGGGAACCCAGGTCGAGATCGCGCTTCAGGACGCGGTGTTCGGTGGCGCGCTTGCCAACGAGCTGTTCGCCACGCCGCGGACCAAGAAGCAGATGAACGGCGGCACGAAGGGCTAAACGCCGCCGAGCCGGCGCACGGCCGCCTCGCAACGTCCCGCCGCGTCGATCCAGCCTTCCCGGTCAGTGCCGCAATCAGCCACGCTGATCGGCTGACCGATGGCGAGGCTGAGCCGGCCCGGGCGCGGCCAATGGCGCTGCGGCGGCAATGCCGCGAAGGCACCCTCGATATAGCAAGGCACGACGGGGACGTTGCTTCCCGCCAGAAGCGTGCCGATACCGGCTTTGAACGGCGCAATCGCACCGTCACGGCTGCGGGTTCCTTCCGGAAACAGCACATAGATCAGGCGATCGTCGACGAGCCGTTCGCGCAGCAGGGCCAGATCCTTGCCGCGCGCAGTCTTGCGCTTCAACGGCAGCGCATTCAACGCCAGGGATGCGAAGAGCGAACCGGCAAATGAGGCGAAGAAATGATCGTCGGCGGCGATGGGGTGCACTGAGGCGAGATAGCGGGTGGGCAACGCTGCGGTCAGCGCCAGAATGTCGAGATGGCTGCTGTGGTTGGCGACGAGAACGAAGGGGGGTGGCGGCAGATTTTCCGCCCCACGCACGGTGAAGCGGTGGAAGAGCCGCAGATAGAGCCGCGTCAGCCGGCGCCAGCACCAATGGCCGAAGAGCGAGAGAAGCCCGCTCTCCCGCTTTAGGCTCGCAAGCTTCGCGCGCGGTCCCAGCTCATGATCGCGCGCGGGCTTGAGCTGCCAATCCACGGGCTTAGAACCAGATTCGCGACGGCTGGTCGAGGCCGAAGCCGATGAAATAGCCGATGTAGTGGAAAGCCGAGGGGGCCACGAGGAGCAGACTGTTGAAGCGGTCGAGGATACCGCCATGGCCGGGGATTGCCTGGCTCATATCCTTGATGCCGATATCGCGCTTGATGGAGGAGAGCATCAGGTCGCCGAGCTGGCCCGCCACCGAAACGATGAGGCCGAGACCGATCAGGATGAGGGGCGTGTCCATCACCGTGCCGGCAAAGACCACATGACCCAGCAGAGCCACCACCATCGTGGTGCAGACCAAAGCACCCAGCGCCCCTGAAATGGTTTTATTGGGGCTGGTGTGGGGAACAAGCTTCGGGCCGCCGATGGTCTTGCCGAAGCAGAAGGCACCCACATCGTTGAGGCCGACGGCGAGCAGGAGCATCAGCATGAGCGGCCGGTAATTCGGATCGTTGGCCATGTAGCCGAAATGGGCGAGCGCCGCGCCGAACAGGAAGAAACCATAGACGCCAAGGCCGACGCGCTGGACATAGCCCTGCGGGCGATCCAGCGGGATCGAGGCGATGGCGATGAAGCCGCAGCAGAGCGGCGTCAGCGCCACGAAGAATCCATACCAGTGGTCGGCCGAGGCCAGGTTCACCACGAGAATTCCTGAGGCGACGATTGCCGAGACGAGATGCTCGCGAAAGAGACCCGTTGCGCGGGCGTATTCGCGATAACAGGCAAGGCCAAGGATCGTGACCGCCGCGATCACCCAGAATTTTCCCAGCAGGATGGGCACGATCATCAGGGGAGCCAGCACGCACCAGGATCCAAGGCGCAGCCAGAGTTCATGACGAAGTTCCGGCCGCAAGCGGCCGGCGAGCGATAACGCCCAAATCAGGACGGCGCCAAGCGCGAGAACAGCGGCGACGCCGACGACGATCCATAATGTTACAGGGTTGGCAAAGACGCCGGTCATTGGCGGCGATCGCGCAGGGCCGTGGCGATATGGCGAAGCCGACGCCCGGCCGTCAGCCCCGTGCCGACGATGATGAGCAGCAGCAGGGCGCGAAGAATGTCGGCGGGCGGCAGCTGCTGCTGCCAGGCCGAGGGCGCAAGCCCGAGCCAGAACGCTACAAGCGTCGCCAACGCCATGCGCTGCTGCTTGGCCATGGGCCCGCCAAAATCGCTGGGCGCGCCCGCTGCCTTGCCCACGGCGCGGACATAGGCGGTGGCCATGGATGTCAGCGCCGCGAGCGCGCCGAGGGCCCAATCGCCCGCAGCGACACCCAGCCCGATCAGCACCGCGCTATCGGAAAGACGATCCGGGATTTCGTTGTAGAGCTCGCCCACCGGGGAAGCGACGCCACGCGCGATTGCCACCATGCCGTCGAACATGTTGGCGGCGAGGCGCAATTGAACCAATAGGGCACCCAACAGCCAGAGCAGCCATGCGATGCCCGGCCGATCGACGGTCAGCGCGAAGGCAATGCCCGCAAGCGCCCCGCAAAAAAGACCCGCAACGGAGATTCCGTTGGGCGAGACGCGATGCGCCGCCAGCCAATCGGCAATCGCCACGGAGATGCGCAGTTGCCGCGCCGCGATCGGACCGCGGTCGCCAGATTACGTCCTGGTTGGTCCCACGCGTCCATCCATACGAGACCGAACGGCCGCAGGATCAGTACCGGAAGAGCGCGCTCCTCCTCCCCCTCCACACCGATGGCCATCGCAGTTTGCCGCTGCATCGGATTCGAGGTTGTAAATATCCGGTCCCAGAAACTGAACACCGTGCCGTAGTTCGAATCCGTGTCCTTCTTGCGGCGGTGGTGATGCACCCAATGGATCGAGGGTGTGATGACAAAGCGCGCGAGCGTGGCCTCGAGCGGTGCCGGCAGCCGAAGATCCGAGTGATGGAAGATGGTGGAGATCAGCACCAGCGTTTCGAAGGCAAGGATCGAGGTCAAAGGAAAACCGATCAGCAGAATCACGCCGGCACGCGCGCATGCCGAAATCAGCACCTCGCCGAAATGGAAGCGCAGCGCGGATGTCGAATCGAGGAAGCGGTCGAGATGGTGCACGCCATGGAAGCGCCAGAGAAATGGCCATTCGTGATTCCAGCGATGCCACCAATAGATCAGGAAATCGAGCAGCAGCAGATCGAGGATCAGGCCCAGGCTGCCCGACCACCCGCCCGGCCGCCAGGAGAGGCTGTGACCGGCGGCGAGCGCCGTCAGCGGAAGCACGATCAGCGGCGAGAGGACCAGGTTGATGGCGGCAAGAACGGCATTGCGGAGCAGGCGCGGCCAGGGAGCGCCGGCCGGAATGGGCGCGGCGGGCCGAAGCCGCTCGGCGATGAAGAATGTGGCCAGCCACAGCGCCACCGCCACGGCCTTGAAGGCCAGAATCTGCTCCATGGGGCGACTATGGCGGCGGGGGCGGAGGTTGCCAATCGGCCGGCGGCGGAGGTTCACCCCCTCACCCCAGCCCTCTCCCCCTTTCAGGGGGCGAGGGAGTGGGTGGCCATGCCTTTTGTGAAAGGCTGCATGGCTCTGCGGTCGGGCCGGCCGGGGTGACAGAATTGGCGAAAAGGCCTAAATCT
>CAZQLF010000096.1:0-5547 GCA_964594035.1 uncultured Rhodospirillaceae bacterium
GGCGCTGAGTGCCAGGCTCCGCGGCCAGTTGCCATGCTCCTGGCGATAGCGCTCCAGCAGCAGCGCAGCGGACTTCCAGCCGAGATGCCAGGCGGCCGGTGTCGGCACCAGCCGCGTATCGACCGAATAGAAATTCCGTCCCGTCGGCAGCACCTCTGGCCGCCCGCGGGTCGGGGCACCCGAAGGGCCGGGCGCAACGAAGCGCCCATCGAGCCCGGCGAGCAATCCAGCAATTTCCGCACCACCGCAGGCCCGCAGACGCGGACGCAGGTCGCGGGCGATATGGTCCAGAACAGGAAGAGTTACGGGCCAATCTGTCCGTAGCGATTCTTCCCCCGCCACCAGGCGCTGCGCCAAAACCTCCAGCCGCTCGACTGTGTCGCCCTGGCTGCGCCAGGCGCCGTCGATGATCCTCAGCGCCTGCGGGCGTTCACTCGTCCAGGGCGCGGCCATATCGCAGTCCAGCGGATCGAAGTCCTCGGCGAGGTCGAGATCCTTTGCCAGGGCACGGATCAGCGACGCAGACGCCCCTTTGCCGGTGCCGCGTGGCAGGCGAGTCAGGGCCACCAGCAGATCCGTCTCCTGCCTGCCCGATGGCGAATGGCCAAAGACATGCAACCCGTCGCGGATCTGCAGCTCTTTCAGATCGCAGAGGTGACCATCAAGTTTGCTGAGCGCCGTATCGGCGGATTCATCGGCGCGAATGCCGCAATCCTTGTTGAGTCCGCTGGATGCAGCGAGTTCCAGGATCTGGTCGCGCAGCAGCTTGCAGCGCCGCGGATCGAGACCCGCCGCCTCGTAATACTCGTCGACCAGGCGCTCGAGATCGCGCAACGGACCATAGCTTTCCGCGCGGGTCAGCGGTGGCGTCAGGTGGTCGATGATGACGGCAGCACTGCGCCGCTTGGCCTGGCTGCCTTCGCCCGGATCGTTGACGATGAAGGGATAGAGATGCGGCAGCGGCCCGAGCGCTGCTTCGGGCCAGCAGGATGACGACAGGGCCAGCGCCTTGCCCGGCAGCCATTCAAGATTGCCGTGCTTGCCCATATGCAGGATGGCATGGGCGTCGAAATGGCCGCGCAGCCAGGCATATGTAGCGAGATAGCCATGGGGCGGCACGAGATCGGGATCGTGATAGCTCTTCGCCGGATCGATGTTGTAGCCGCGCGCGGGCTGGACAGCGATTGCGATATTGCCGAAGCGGTGGAGCGGCAGAACAAAGCCGCCTTCGGCGAAGAAGGGATCTTTGTCGGGCTCGCCCCAGCGCTGGCTGATCTGCTCACGCGCTGAAGTGGGCAGCGTTTCGAGGAACGTAAGATAGTCGGGCAGCGCCAGCTTCTCACCGCCGCTTATCGCGCGGCCGCTATTCGTCGGTCCGGCGAGCAGCTGTGCCATAAGGGCTGCGCCATTTACTGGCGCACCGTCGACAATGTAGCCCTCGCGTCTCAGCGCCTGCAGCACCGTGACGGTGCCGGCCGGTGTGTCCAGGCCGACGCCGTTGCCGATGCGCCCGTCGCGGTTCGGATAGTTTGCCAGAAGGATCGCGACGCGCCGATTCTCTCTCGCGGTTGTTCGCAGCTTCGCCCAGTTGGCCGCCAGCCGCGAAACGAACTCGACGCGGTCAGCGACGGGACGATAGGCGACGATCGAGCACTGGGTAGCGGGATCGAACGCTGCCTCTGCCTTGAAGCTGACGGCGCGCGAAAGAATTCGGCCGTCGACCTCCGGCAGCACCACATGCATGGCGAGGTCGCGGGCTGACAAGCCCTGGCTTCCCTCCTGCCACTCTGCCTCGCTGCCGCCGGAGAAAACGAGCTGGAGCACGGGCGCGTCCGCACTATCGAAGGGTGTCGGTGAACGCTCGGCGCCCGGCGAGGCCAGCGCAAACGCCGTGGCGTTGAGGATGACGGATGGCTGTGCCCGCTCCATCATGGCGGCCACAAGATCCGCCGCCACCTCCTCCTTCAGGCTGGTGACATAGATCGGCAGCGTGTTCAGCCCTACCCTATCGAGGGCCGTGATCAGCGCATCGATGACCGCGACATTGCCCGCCTGGATCAGCGCCCGATAGAAGACGAAAGCAACCGCGGGCCGCCCGGTTATCCACCCCGCGGCCAAATTCTCGAAACTCGGCAGATCGCGGCCGGGCCAATACAGTCCGGCACGCAACAGCGGCACGGGCTCACGCCAGAGGGCGTCGCGGCCGATCAGGCTTGCGGCGTAGCTCAGCATATTGAGCGCGTTCTCGAAGCCGCCTTCCACACAATAGCGCCACAGCCGGTTCGTTGCCTCGACCGGAAGAGTCGAGGCTGCGGTCAATTCGGGATCTGGGCGGTCATCGCCGGGTAGTGCGGCAAAGGCGATGCCGCGCTCACGGCAGAGCCCGGCGATCTGCTCGAGGCCATAGGGCCAATACCGCGCGCCTCCGAGCAGGCGCAGGATCACCAGCCGCGCATGCTGGATGACCTGCTCAAGATAAAGATCGACCGACAGGTTGTGGCCTAGTTGCAGAAGATTGGCGAGGCGCAGGCTTGGTGCTCCTTCGCCCATGCGCGACCGCGCGGCGGCAAGACAAGCGAGCTCCGTATCGGCGGACGACAGGATGACGATCTCGCCAGCCGACTGGCCGAGATCGACGGCGCTACGCCCGTCGGAAATCGTGCCAGGTTTTGCGGCGAGAAGGTGCATGGGCTCTAGCCGGCGAGTGCCGCGGTGATGGCCGCGCGATCGAGACCCTTCAGACCGATCACCACCAGCCGGCTCGTCTTGTCCTCACCGTGCTGCCAAGGCCGGTCGTAGTAATGCTGCAACCGGCCGCCAACGCCTTGCAGAACGAGGCGCATCTCCTTGCCGGCCACAGCAAGAAAGCCTTTCACCCGCAGGATGTCATGGCGGGCGATAGCGGCGCTCAGTTTCTCAAGCAGGCCCTGCGGTGAGGCAAGTTCCGGCAGCTCCACATGGAAGCTTTCAAAATCGTCGTGATCGTGCTCGTCCTCGAGATCGTGATGGCTGTGCCGGCTGGCGAGGTCGTCCTCGGCGGCCGCATCGACGCCCAGCAATGTCGCCGCGTCGATGCCGCCATAGCTCGCCGGCACGATTTTGACCGAAGGCCGCAGATGCTCGCCCACGGTCCGCTCCGCCGCCCTACGCTCATCCGCATTCATCAGGTCCGACTTGTTGAGGATCACCATATCGGCGCAGGCGAGCTGATCCTCGAACAACTCAGCCAGCGGGCTGTCATGATCGAGGCTCGGATCGGCCGCGCGGCTTGCGGCAACCGCCTCTGGATCTTCGGCAAAGCGGCCGGCATTCACCGCCGGACCATCGACTACCGCGATCACGCCATCGACGGTGACGCGCGTGCGCACCTCCGGCCAGGCGAAGGCTTTCAGTAGCGGCTTAGGCAAGGCCAGACCCGATGTCTCGATGACGATGTGATCGGGTGGTGCCGCCCGGTTCAGCAGCGCCTCGATGGTGGGCAGGAAATCATCCGCCACGGTGCAGCAGATGCAGCCATTAGCAAGTTCGATGACGTTCTCTTCCTCGCACCCCTCGATGCGGCAGCCCTTCACGATTTCGCCATCGACGCCGATGTCGCCGAATTCGTTGATGATAAGGGCCAGGCGCTTGCCATTGGCGGTGCGCAACAGGTTCTGGATCAGGCTCGTCTTGCCCGCGCCGAGAAAGCCGGTGACGACGGTAGCGGGAATCTTGGCGCTCATGCGGCACTGTCCTTCGTGGTGTCCTTGAGAGTCAGGGGAAGCCCGGCGGCGATGAAGAAAACCCGTGTCGCGACGGCCGCGACCGCCTGGTTGAGTCGGCCTGCATAATCGCGAAATTCGCGGGCCAGCGCGTTGTCAGGCACGATGCCGAGGCCCGTCTCGTTGCTGACCAGCACCACCGGGCCCGGCACTTTGCCCAGGATCCGGCAGAGCCCGTCGGTCGCCCGGTCCACATCAAGTTCGGCCGCCATCAGATTGCTGAGCCAGAGTGTCAGGCAATCGACAAGCACCGCCTCGCTGCCCGCGCTGGCAATCGGCGTTGCAAGATCGAGGGGTGCCTCGATGGTGCGCCAACCCGGGCCGCGGCGTGCCTGGTGTTCGAGGATGCGCCGGCGCATTTCCTCATCACCCGCCTGCGCGGTTGCCAGATAGAGGCGATGCCCCTGGTATTCGCCGAGGAGGGATTCGGCAAATCGGCTCTTGCCGGAGCGCGCACCGCCCAGCACCAGAACGACGGCGTCGGATGGGCGGGGTAAGGGCGGGAGCGATGTCATGAGCTTTCCTCCCTCCGAGGAAGTCGTGCCGTCGGGTTGGTCGAGCAGGTTTCCTGGCTTCGGGTCACCGATCGCTGTCGCCTTCCCGGCCATACAGGCCAGTGACTTGTCGCCCCATCGGGGCGGGCAGCGATCTAACCGTTCACAGTTGCGGGGGCAGCGCCGGACTGGGCCAAACAAGCCGCACCGGCTTCCCTTCACTCGATTGGGGCGAAGCTAGCCGAAGAGATGGCGTTTGGCCAGAGAGGCGTTGAGTAGAGAGGCGTTGAGCAGGGAGGCGCTAGGCCGCGGACGGCAGCGCCAGGCGCTCGTCGGGCTCGAGCGGGAAGTGAAGCCGGGCCGTCAGCCCGGGCGGTTGCTCGCCCGGGCAGGTATCGCTCAACTCCAACGTAGCGCCGTGCTGTCGTGCGATCGCCGCGACAAGGCTGAGCCCCAGACCGCTGCCGGGGGTGGTGCGGCTGGTATCAAGCCGGACGAAGCGCTCGAGCACATGCTCGCGCTCGTCCGCCGGGATGCCGAGCCCGAAGTCGGATACGGAGATTGTCGGTGCGCGTCCACCGGCCACCTCCACCGAGATGCGCTGGCCCTCGGCACCATACTTGACGGCGTTGTCGATAAGATTGGCGACGGCCTGGAACAACAACTGGCGATTGCCCTGGGCGGCTGCGGGACCGCCGAGGTTGAGATCGAGGTTGACGCCACGCTCCTCCGCCAGTGGGCGATAAAGCTCGACCACATCCTCGACCACGCCGCCGAGATCCACCGTCGTCATGTCGGCACGGCGCGCGCCGGACTCCGCATCGGCGATGGAAAGCAGCGCCCCGAAGGTCGCCAGCAATTGGTCCGCCTCCTGAATGGCCTGTTCGATGGCCGCAGACCGCTCCCGCGGATCGTCGGCGGCGTTCATGGCGATTTCCAGCCGGCTCTTGAGTCGTGTCAGAGGGCTGCGCAGATCATGGGCGATGTTGTCGGTCACCGCGCGGATGCCGCCGACCAGGCGCTCGATCTCCTCCAGCATCCGGTTCAGGTTTTCCGACAGGCGGTCGAATTCGTCATTCGCCTGGCCCACCGGCATGCGGTGCATGACCTCGCCGCGCATGATGCGTTCAGCGCTACGGTTAATCATTTCGATGCGCCGGATCATGTTGCGACTCAACAGCAGGCCTCCCACAAGGCCAAGGCACACCATGGCGGCAAGCGACCAGATGAGCGCCTGGATGATGGCGCTCTGCATGCGCCGCTCCGGGGGGGTTGTTTGCCCCACCCGCCCG
>CAZQLF010000096.1:5557-8279 GCA_964594035.1 uncultured Rhodospirillaceae bacterium
GCCGTGTTCTGTCCCACCAGCACGTGATAGCCGCCCGGCATCTCCGCCTCGAGCGCCTCGGCGGTGGAGTGCTCGCCTTGCGGATCGCCGAAGCGGCGCGCCTCGATGGGAAAGGTGATCCACAGCCCTTGCCGGCTCGGCGACTTCGGCCATCCTGAAAGATTGCCGGCCATGGGCGCATAGTCGGGATTGGCCAGCAGATAGACATTGTTGCCCACGCGGTCGGGGCGGCTGCGGTCGATGACCGAATCCAGAAGTCCCGGCAATCCCAGGGAGTTGAACTCGTCGCGCAGGTCGTTCATGTCGGCGACGATGGCGAGCTGGCGCTGGCGGTCGACCAGCACCGACGTCGTCCAGTAGACGAAAGCGAACAGCAGAATAACGGAAAGACTGAAGATGCCTGCGTAGATCAGGGCAAGGCGAAATGCCGTGGTGCGCAGGAACCTAGTTATCCGCACGGATGCAGTATCCAGCGCCCCGCACGGTGTGCAGCAGCGGCGGATGGAATCCCTTGTCGATCTTCTGCCGCAGGCGGCTGATATGCACGTCGATCACATTGGTCTGCGGATCGAAGTGATAGTCCCACACGCCCTCCAGCAGCATCGTGCGGGTGACGACCTGGCCGGCATGGCGCATGAGATATTCCAGCAGCCGGAACTCGCGCGGCTGCAACTCGATCGATTGCGCCGCGCGGCGCACCTGGCGGGCCAGCAGATCCATCTCCAGATCGCCGACGTTCAGCTTGGTCTGAACCGCTGGCGCGCTGCGCCGGCGCAGCAGCGCTTCGATACGCGCCAGCAATTCGGAAAAGGCGAAGGGCTTGGTGAGATAATCATCGGCGCCGGCCTTGAGCCCGCTCACCCGGTCATCGACCTGGCCCAGCGCGCTCAAAAACAGCACCGGCGTCGAAAGCTTGGCCGCGCGCAGTGCCTTGACCACGGCCAACCCGTCCAGCTCGGGGAGCATCCGGTCGACGATGATCAGATCGAAATGGCCGCTGGTGGCGTGAAAGAGTCCGTCGCGCCCGCTGCCCACCTGGTCGACGACATAGCCGTTCTCGGTCAGCCCCTTGACCATATAGGCGGCCGTCGCCTCGTCGTCCTCGATAACCAGAATGCGCATCCGAACGGTATCCGGTTGATGGCCGCCAGCCGGGGTGGCGGAACCCGAAGGTAAATTAGTCATCGTTTCACCCCAATAAAAGAGGCAGGGCCGGCCGTGTCATCGGGAACACCGGGCCGACCCTGCCGGGTGGAAAGGCCAGACCGAGGGGTGCCTATGCCTTGCCCACCTTGATTGCCAGAAACACCTCGTCGCCCTGGCGGTTGACCAACAGCAGCACGGCCGACTTCTTCGCCGCGACCGCCTGTTGCACCGCCTTGTCGACTGCGGCCGGATCGTTGACCTTGCTATGAGCAACCTGCTCGATCACATCACCCTGACGCAGTCCCTGCTGGGCAGCCGGACCATCCTCGGTGACATCCGTGACCACGACGCCGGTCACGCTATCGTCAAGGCCCAGCTGCTGGCGCAGATCCGGCGTAAGCGAGGAAAGCTGCACGCCCAGCACACGATTGGCAGCACCTTCCTGTTGGCCGGAGGAAGGCCCGGTATCGGCCGAGGCCACCTTCTCGTCGTCCTTCATCTCGGCGACGGTCACGCGCAGGGTCTTCTTCTCGCCATTGCGCCAGACCACCACGTCAACCGGCTGGCCCGCCGGCGTGCCGGCAACGATGCGCGGCAGCTCGCGGGTTTCGGCGACGTCCTGGCCGTTAAACGAGAGGATGACGTCACCCTGCTCCATCTGGGCCTTGGCGGCGGGGCCGTTTGCCTGAACGGCAGCCACCAACGTGCCGGTCGTACCCGGCAGGTTGAGCGAGCTTGCGATCTCCGGCGTTACCGGCTGGATCTGGACGCCGATCCAGCCACGATCGACCTTGCCGTGCTCACGCAGCGCAGCCAGTACCGGCTTGGCTTCATTTGCCGGAATGGCAAAGCCGATGCCCACGCTCCCGCCGTTCGGCGAATAGATGGCCGAATTGATGCCGATCACCTCGCCGGCGAGATTGAAGGTCGGGCCGCCGGAATTGCCCTTGTTGATCGAGGCGTCGATCTGCAGGAAGTCGTCGAACGGACCGGAGTGGATATCGCGGCTACGCGCCGAGATGATGCCGGTCGTCACCGTGCCGCCGAGTCCGAAGGGATTACCCACCGCCAGCACCCAGTCGCCGACACGCGATTTGTCGGAATTGCCGAACGACACGGCTGGCAGCGGTTTATCAGCGTCGATCTTCAGCAGGGCCAGGTCGGTCTTCTTGTCGGCACCGATCAGCTTGGCGGGATAGTCCTTTCCGTCGTTCAGCGTCACCACGACGTCGGTCGCGCTGTCGACCACGTGGTCGTTGGTAACGACATAGCCGGACGAATCGATGATGAAGCCGGAACCCAGCGCCTTCACCGCCTCGCCGCCTTTGCGGTGCTGGCGGAAGTTGTGAAAGAACTGTTCGAAGGGCGAGCCGGGCGGGAATTGGGGCGTGCCCTCCTCGTCGCCACTGGAAGCCTGTTCGTGGTGGGTGGACGAGATATTCACCACCGAGGGCGTCACCTTCGCGGCAAGGTCGGCGAAGGTTGCGGGCGGCAACGTCTGCGCCGAAGCGCTGCCGGCAAAGGCGATGATCATCATCGCCATGCCAGCGGCCACAAGTCGGCTGACCGGTATGCG
>CAZQLF010000097.1:0-8224 GCA_964594035.1 uncultured Rhodospirillaceae bacterium
TCAGAGCCTGCCCCGACTGATCCACGACGGGCGATTCCGCGAGGACTTGTACTACCGAATTGCCGTGATCCCGCTATTGGTCCCGCCACTTCGCGAGCGACTCGAGGACGTTCCCGCACTCGCTGGCATGATCCTCCAGCGGCTGTGTGCCGAGACCGGCCGTGCCCCTGCGCAACTCACGTCCGCGGCCGTCCACGCGCTCAACTCCCCCCGCCAATCCCACACCGGACAACGAACGCAGGGTCCGAAGCCCGCGCGGCAACAAGATCACCGCCAAAAACTGGCAGAGCGAAGCCGCCATGCGGATGCTGATGAACAACCTCGACGCCGAGGTTGCCGAGAAGCCGCAGGAGCTGGTGGTCTACGGCGGCATCGGCCGGGCGGCCCGCGACTGGCACTCCTATGACCGCATCGTCGCAACCCTCAAGACCCTTGGCGATGACGAGACGCTGCTGGTGCAGTCCGGCAAGCCGGTTGGGGTCTTTCGCACGCATCCCGACGCGCCGCGTGTGCTGATCGCCAATTCCAACATCGTGCCCCATTGGGCGACGTGGGAGAAATTCCACGAGCTCGATCGCGCCGGCCTGATGATGTACGGCCAGATGACCGCCGGCTCGTGGATCTATATCGGCAGCCAGGGAATCGTTCAGGGCACCTACGAAACTTTTGTGGAAGTCGGCCGCCGGCACTATCGCGGCGATCTGTCAGGGCGCTGGATCCTGACCGGCGGGCTCGGCGGCATGGGCGGCGCCCAGCCGCTGGCCGCGACCATGGCCGGCGCCTCCATGCTCGCAGTCGAGTGCCAGCCGAGCCGCATTGAGCGCCGGCTGGAAACCCGTTATCTCGATGCGAAGGCCGATGACCTCGATCACGCCCTTGCCCTGCTCGAGGACGCGAAGAAGAAAAGGAAGGCTGTCTCCATCGGCCTGCTCGGTAATGCCGCCGAAGTCTTCCCTGAGCTCCTGCGCCGCAATGTCCGTCCCGACGCGGTCACCGACCAGACGTCGGCCCACGATCCACTGAACGGCTATCTCCCGCTTGGCTGGAGCCTCGACAAGGCGGAGCGCCTGCGCCAGAGCGATCCATCTGCCGTCATCAAGGCCGCGAAGGAGTCCATGGCCGTGCAGGTTCGCGCCATGCTGGAATTCCACAAACGCGGCATTCCCACCCTCGACTACGGGAACAACATTCGCCAGATGGCCCTCGAGATGGGTGTGGCGGATGCCTTCGATTTTCCGGGATTCGTGCCGGCCTATATCCGCCCGCTGTTTTGCCGCGGCATCGGCCCCTTCCGTTGGGCTGCCCTCTCCGGTGAAGCCGAGGACATCTACAAGACCGACCAGCGGGTGAAGGAGCTGATGCCCAACGACAAGCATCTGCACAACTGGCTCGACATGGCGCAAAAGCGCATTCAGTTCCAGGGCCTGCCGGCGCGCATCTGCTGGGTGGGTTTGGGCGACCGCGCGCGGCTTGGTCTGGCTTTCAACGAGATGGTCGCCCGCGGCGAGGTGAAGGCGCCGATCGTCATCGGCCGCGATCATCTGGATTCAGGTTCGGTCGCCAGTCCCAATCGCGAGACCGAGGCAATGATGGATGGATCCGATGCCGTATCCGACTGGCCGCTGCTCAACGCGCTGCTGAACACGGCCTCGGGCGCGACATGGGTTTCGCTGCATCATGGCGGCGGCGTGGGCATCGGCTACTCCCAGCACGCCGGCATGGTCATCGTCGCCGATGGCACGAAGGACGCCGCGCGCCGCCTGGAGCGGGTGCTGACCAATGATCCAGGCACCGGCGTGATGCGCCACGCCGACGCGGGCTATGAGATCGCCAAGACTTGCGCCCGCGAGCAAGGACTTAATCTTCCAATGCTGAACGCCGGAAACTAGCTCCCGGCGTTCATGGTGGCATCGAAGGTTGGGGCCAAGCCCTAGCCGTTGGTTCCGGGTTTGCCGAGCTTCACGCTGATCTTTGCCGGCTTCCCGGCAAGAACAGCGAGCGGCGCTTGGCCGACCGACCCATCGGCCCCTGTTGCAATCACAGTGTAGGTGCCCTCGCGAAGTAGGAAGTCGGGGTTCGGCCCCTTATCGGTAGCGACGACCTGATGCGTTCCAGCCGCGTCGGCCGCGGCACGGATCACTTCCCAGGTCACATCGCCCTTCGGCGTTTTGCCTTTGGCATCGACCACCTTGGCCGTCACCTTCGCCGCATAGAGGTCGACCGTGTAGCTATAGGTGATGCCCGGCTCGATGAGGATCGCGAGATCTGCATGGATGTCCGAGTAATGCGCGCGTACGACGTAGAAACCGGCGCCCAGCATGAAGTCTTCCTGCGCAGCGAAGGCATCGCCGATCTTCGAGTTTGGGCCTGGTGGGCCAATTGCGCTGTTGAACACTTCCCAATGGACCGGATCGGTGACCAACTTGGCGCCGGTGTAGGGGATCAGCTTGACCGCAACCAGCGAGATGTTGAGCGGGATCACCTTGTCGATCGGCGTGGGTCCGACGATCAGAACCGTGTTGACAACCGCTTCCATGTCTTTGGTCGAGATCACGTAGGTGCCTTGGGGCAGATTGAACTGCACCTTCGGCCCATTCTGGGTCGCCACTTCCGTGCCGGGCTGGTTGACGGTGCCGGGTGCTGGAACTGTGACCCGCCAGGATAGAGGATCCTTCAGCGGCTTGGCGCCCTGCATGACCGAGGCCTGCAAGGTGACCCTCGTCGGCGGCCCGGTCGGGATTGGCGTCGGTGGCAATGATGCAGTCTGGGTCGGCGCACCCGCGGTACCGCCAGGACTCTTCGAGGCGATCGCCTGACCGGCTGACGTGGTGGTGGTCGCAGATGCGGGTGTCGGCGAAGCACTGGCGCTCACAAGCGGAACGCCACCGGTGCCGGGCTTGATCGATGGCACATTCTCCGGCCACGGCGCGGCAACGACCTTCGGTGCGGGCGGCGGCGGTGGCGGCGGGGCTGCGGCCACTGGTGCTGGCGCCGGTGCCGGTGCCGGCGCGGGTGCTGCGGCTGGCGCCGCCGGCTTCACCAGGATCGTGCTGCCGTTGTCGCCACTTGCCAACGCAACAGACGCGAATGCGCTCGCGACGACGCCGGCCAGAATCAGTGCTCGCACCCTTGGGCCCCCAGAAATGACGCTGGTGTATGATGCCCTACATAGCGCATTGCGCTGGCGCGCAACAAGAATTTCATACCCGCCGGCAGAATTTGGAAAGCAAATTACTTGGCGGCGAGAACGGCCGGTGCCTGGCGGCCCAGCCAGCGGTCGAGGAAAGAATCGAACCAGTTGTGCAGCGGCCTGTCGAAGCGCGCCGCCAGGGCCAATTGATGATCGCCCGCCTGCGCACCCGGGCGCGTCAGGTGATCCGGGGCCAGTTTCACCCAAGACGAGGCGACATTGGCCGTCACCTCCGGATGGAACTGCAGGCCATAGGCGTTTGATCCATAACGATAGGCCTGGTGGGGAAAGGCATCTCCTCGGGCGAGCAGCTTCGCGCCGGTCGGAAGCTCGAAACCTTCCTGGTGCCAGTGGTAGACATGAAATCCCGCGGGGATCACCGCCCGCCCCTCGTCCGTGGGATAGACCGGGTAATAGCCGATTTCGTTCACGCCCTCGGGATGGTGCGAAACCTTCGCACCCAGGGAGCGCGCCATGAGCTGCGCGCCGAGACAGATTCCGAGGAACGCCCGCCCCGACGCAATACGCCGCGCGATCCAGTCGATCTCTTGGCGCAGATAGGGCTGGCTCTCCGCGTCATTGGCGCTTTGCGCGCCGCCGAGCACGACGGCGCCCACATAGCGGTCGTCATCGGCGGGCAGCGAGGCACCCTGGGCCGGAGAGCACCAATCGATCTGATAGCCCTTCGTCTCCAGGAGCGGGGCAAGCCGCCCTTCGCGCCAGTCGCTATGGGCGATCAGAAGAACGCGCGGGAGCGAATCGGGCATGGGTCATGTCCTAACAGATCACCGGGCCGCAAGGAAAGCCGCCATGTGGAAGGCCATCTGATCGGCGGAATAGGCCTGGCTTCGCCTGATGGGACAGGCGCGCCGGGCAAGACAGCCGCGTTGGCGGCAGTCGGCGCCGGCCGCACTTCTTACATGGCTGGCGCAGGCAGCGACGTCATAGCCGCGCTCGCTGAAAGCGTTCACCGGACAGGCGGAGAGGCAAGGCTGTCGCGCGCAGGAATCGCAGGGCCGCGCCCTTGTCGACAACTCTGGCAAGTCCAGGCGCTCGAAAAAAAGGAGAGCGGCGCGATAGGCATGCCATAAACCATCATCGGGATGGATCAGCACCGCGATGGGCGATGGCGTGACGGGTTCGGCGCGCTGCGCCCAGCGCTGAAACGGATGCCAGGGCGGGCCGCCGAAGGGGTAGAGGGGTTCGGCGCCAAGATTGGCGGCGATGGTGTCGACAACGCGCTTCGTCCAGCGGTCGAGCGAATGTGGCAAGCCATCCGCCCTTTCCGGCGCGGTGGAAAATTTGGACCACAGTGAGCCGCCAACATTTCCGAGAAGAACGAGGCTCGCCGGCGCGCGACCGTTGCCAAGGGCAGGCACGCCATCGCCGGGTGCGGGATGAAATCCACCGCGTAACCGAAGTCCGAACGGCTCGCAGAGCTGCCGGATCGCCTCGAGCGTGATGGGCAGCACTACACCCGTTCCAGAACCAGGGCGATCCCCTGTCCCACGCCGATGCACATGGTGCAGAGCGCATAGCGGCCGCGCCGCTCGTGCAGCTCGAAGGCCGCTGTCGCTGCGAGCCGGGCGCCGCTCATGCCGAGCGGATGGCCGAGCGCGATCGCACCGCCGTTTGGATTGACCTTGGGATCGTCATCGGCGAGGCCGAAATCGCGCGTGACGGCGAGCACCTGGCTGGCAAAGGCTTCGTTCAATTCGACGACATCGATCTGCGACATCTTGAGCCCGAGCCGGTCGAGCAGTTTGCGGCTCGCGGGTGCCGGACCAAAACCCATGATGCGCGGCTCGACGCCGGCGGTGGCGGCACCGGCCACGCGCGCTATCGCCGTCAGGCCATGGCGTTTCACGGCGTCTTCCGAGGCCACCAGCATCGCTGCAGCGCCGTCATTGATGCCGGAAGCGTTGCCGGCGGTGACGGTGCCGCCGTCGCGGAACGGCGTGGGAAGCTTGGCGAGCTTCTCCAGGCTGGTGTCGCCGCGTGGATGTTCGTCCTTTTCGAAGCGTTGCGGCTCGCCCTTTTTGGCCGGCAGATCCACTGCCACGATCTCCTTCGCCAGCCGGCCGGACTCTTGCGCCGCCTTGGCGCGCATCTGCGAGCGATAGGCGAAGGCATCCTGGTCCTGGCGCGAGATCTGGAACGCCTCGGCGACGTTTTCCGCCGTCACCGGCATGGAATCGATGCCGTACATCGCCTTCATCTCTTTGTTGATGAAGCGCCAGCCCAGGGTGGGGTCTTCGACGCTGGCCTGGCGGCTGAAGGCGCTGTCAGGCTTGGGCATGACGAAGGGCGCGCGTGTCATGCCCTCGACGCCCCCGGCGATCATGAGGCTCGCCTCGCCCAGTTTGAGGGCGCGCGAAGCCGTCGCCAGCGCATCGAGGCCGGAGCCGCAGAGCCGATTGATGGTGGCGCCTGATACGCTGACCGGCAGGCCGGCAAGAAGCGAGGCCATGCGCGCGACGTTGCGGTTGTCTTCGCCCGCCTGGTTGGCACAGCCCAGGATCACGTCGTCGACCGCCTGCCAATCCAGTTTCGGATTGCGCGCCATCAGCGCCTTCAGCGGCACGGCTGCGAGATCGTCGGTGCGGATGGTGGAAAGCGAGCCGCCATAGCGGCCGATGGGCGTGCGCACGGCTTCGCAAATGTAAGCCTCGCTCATTGAGTGGCCCTCGTCTTCTGTGGCCGGCCGGTACCGGCCGCTTCGCTGCGCGCCTTGAACTCGCGCAGGGTGGAGAGTTCCAGATTGGTCGGCAGCGGTGTCTCGGCAAGCCGGTCGGCAATCTTCAGCGGCCAGCCGCAGGCTGCTTTTACCTGGTCGATGGCAATACCGGGATGGATGTAGGTCAGCTCCAGCTCCCGGTGCTCCGGATGCGGCTCGAGGATGCCGAGATCGGTGATCACCCGTGTCGGCCCCCGTCCCTCGGCGCCGGTGGTCGCACGGCTGCCGCCGCCGGTGCCATGGCCGAGCGAGGTCACGAAATCGAGCTTGGTCATGAAGGCACGCTCGCTCATTCGCAGCATGACGAAGATCTCGCGTGCCGATGTCGCGATCTCCGGCGCGCCGCCGGCGCCGGGCAGGCGCGTCTTCGGCCTGCCGTAGTCGCCGATGACCGTCGTGTTGATGTTGGCGAAGCGATCGATCTGGGCCGCGCCCAGGAAACCGACATCGATCCAGCCGCCTTGCAGCCAGTAGCGAAACATCTCGGGGATCGAGACGACGGTCAGCGCCGTTTCCGACAGTTCGCTATCGGCGATGGAAAGCGGCAACACCGTGGGTTTCGCTTCAATGGTGCCGGATTCATAGATGAGCGTGACCTGGGGAGCGTGGTTGAGGCGCGCCAGGTTCGCCGCCGCACTGGGCATGCCGATGCCGACAAAACAGACGGTGTCATTGGTCAACTGCCGCGCCGCGGCGATCGTCATGATCTCGTCCGCCGAAAAGCCACGCTCAGGCACGGGCCATCTCCTTCGCCGAGGATTTCAGGCTCGCCTCGAACTCCACGAAATTCGTTGTCGCCATGACATGGCGCTTCATCCAGTCGAGGAAACTGTCGCGTTCGCGGGCAATGTCATCCCACGCCTTGTAGAAGCTGTTGTCGCGCTTGTAGAAGCCCTGGGCATAGGACGGCCAGGCGCCGTGCGGCTCCAGGCAGACGGCGTCGATGGTGAAATGCGGCAGGATGCAGGCATTGGGCGGGGCCTGCAGATCGTCGACGATCTCCTCCACTGTGACGATGCTGCGCCTGGAGGCCATCACTACCTCCTTCTGGATGCCGATGATGCCCCAGAGCATGACGTTGCCGCGCCGGTCGGCGCGCTGGGCATGGACCACGCCGACATCGGGTTTGGTTGCAGGCACGGCAGCCAGGACCTCGCCGGTGAAAGGACAGCTAATCCGCTTCAGCCGCGAATTGACCTTCGGCAGATCATCACCCAGATGGCCTCGGAACACGGCAAACGGCAGGCCACTCGCACCGGCCGCATAGGCATTGGCCATGTCGGAATGGCTGCGTTCATCCAGCTCGATCGGTTCCGGCCAGCCGTTCTCTACCGCGTCACGAAAGCGATGGAGCGAGCCCACGCCGGGATTGCCGCCCCAGGCAAAGATCAGCTTGCGCGTCAGCCCCATACCGATGAACTGGTCATAGATCAGGTCTGGCGTCATGCGGATCAGGGTCAGGTCGCGCTTGCCCTGGCGGATCGCCTCGAGCGCCGCGGCCGAGGGGATCAAATGGGTGAAACCTTCAAAAGCGACGGTGTCACCATCGTTGATCAGATGCCTGACCGCTTCGCTGAGACCGGTAATTTCCGCCATGTGCCGTGCCGCCCGTGGTGGTGAGTGGCTATTCCTGTCGGCGCGTGCCGGTCTGTCAAGAGCGGGGCGCTGCTGACTGCCAGGGCCGCCTTGTACCTTTGGCAATTTGCAACGATCCTCTGGGAAAATGAGAAAATCGATCCTGGGAGGCTCTCATGGCCAAGCTCACGCAAAGCTATGTGCATGGAACGTCCGAGAGAAGGCTGATCGGCGATACCATAGGCGTACATCTGGACCGCATGGCGGGCCTGGCGCCGGACCGCCCGGCCTTGATCAACCGCGCGCAAAAGATCCGCTGGACCTATCGCCAGTTCCAGACCCGGGTCGACGAGATGGCGGCTGGCCTGATCGCCATGGGTTTCAAACCTGGCGATCGCCTCGGCATCTGGTCGCCCAACAATTCCGAATGGGTGGTGACCCAGTTCGCCACCGCCAAGGCCGGCATCATCCTGGTCAACATCAACCCGGCTTATCGTCTGCATGAGCTGGAATACGCACTGAACAAGGTCGGGTGCAGCGGCCTTATCCTCGCCACCAAGTTCAAGACCAGCGACTACCTTGGGATGATCAACACGCTATGTCCGGAGATCGCGAGCAGCCGGCCCGGCATGGTGCGCACCGCGAAGGTGCCGGCGCTGCGCCAGGTCATCCGGCTGGGGGAGGAGAAGACACCCGGTATGCTGAACTACGCCGACATCGCC
>CAZQLF010000098.1:0-8143 GCA_964594035.1 uncultured Rhodospirillaceae bacterium
GGGTGGGGGCTGCGCCGTGCTCTTCCCCCCCGGCCCCTGCTGGCGGGTTGCGCCCGGCCGGAGTGGATGGGTGGGCGGCGCCAGATGCTGTTCCGCTGCGGCAAATCCCGCCGGGGTCGAAACGAGATACCATTCTCCGTCATGGCGCAGGCCGTAGAGGCGGCCGGCCGAAGCCGCGCGCTCCCAGAGCGGGCGCAGTGGGAAGGCACCCTTTGGCGCCCCGGCGAACAGCCGCGGATGGACGATCTGGATGCTCGCATAGACGAAGGGCGCGATTTCCTGCGGCTCACGAAAGCGCAAGGCACCGAACTGATCCATGCTCAGATCGCCGGGCCCCTCATAACCCACGGCCGTGACCGTGGGCTGAAGCAGCAGCAGTGCATCCATCTTCGCATCGTCCCAGATGGCAGCAAGGCGGCGCAGCGCCTCTTCCCGGCCGCCGCGCCAGACGATCTTCGCGTTAATCGCAAAAAAGGGATCGGGACCCAGCAGCGGCAAAGCCTTGGCGATGCCGCCGCCGGTATCGAGGATCGG
This sequence comes from uncultured Rhodospirillaceae bacterium, assembly GCA_964594035.1. GTDB lineage: Bacteria > Pseudomonadota > Alphaproteobacteria > Dongiales > Dongiaceae > DASXQK01. Next base: position 535 of record CAZQLF010000098.1, read on the forward strand.
GTCTTCGTGGGAAATCGCAATCGCTGGCTTCTTGCGGCCAGCCAGATGGCCTTCGATCTGATCCGCCAGGTAATGCGTATTCACCACGGCGCGGGTAACACCCACCTCGGCCAGCCGGTCCAACGCGTGATCGAGGAGCGGCTTGCCCGCCACTTCCATCAGCGCCTTGGGCCGTTCGAGGCTGAGCGGGCGTAGCCGGGTGGCAAGCCCCGCGGCCAGGATCATGGCGGTCTTCGGCTGGTACATGAGGCTGTCTTTGTGCTGCTGGATCGACGGCGCAGAATAGTCCGATTCGGTTACGGCCAGGCTAGCCGGTTCTAGGCTGGGGCAGGCGGGACTGTGCGCCGCTCCGGCGGCAAATAGCGGGCAAACCACGCCGAAAGCGGCGCAAGATCGGGGTGGGAGAGCCGGGCTTCGAGCTGGCGCCAGACTCGCGGAATGAAGGCAAGATAGCCGGGCTTGCCGTCACGCCGGCAGAGCCGGGTGAAAGTGCCGAGGATCCTGGTATGGCGCTGGGCACCGCTGAGGGCATAGGCCGCGGCAAAACCGGCAGGAGCGAGCGCGGGAAAGGCTGCGAGATATCGCGCCATCAGACGCTCGGCGAGATCTTTCGGAACATCGCGCCGCGCATCGTCGATGAGGGAGACGAGATCGAAGGCGCGCGAACCGACCACAGCATCCTGAAAATCCAGCAGGCCGACGGAGGCGACACCCGAGCGGCCGGAAAGCAGCATCAGATTGTCGACGTGGTAATCGAACAGCACGAGGCCCTTCGGTGCCCGCTGCCACAGTGCAAAACAATCGCGCCAGGCCGCTTCGAATCCTGCTGCTGCTTCAGGTGAAAGTGGCTTTTCCTGCGTGGCGGGCCAATACCATTCCAGCAGCAGCCTCACCTGGCGCAGCGCCGCCGCTTCTTCGAAAACCGGTACGCCAGTCAGGCGCTCGGCTGGCAGGCGCCGGTGAAGCTCGATCAGCAGATCGACGGCAAGCTCATAGAGCTGGCGCTCGGCGTGGCCGCGGGCGAGAAGCCGTGTATAGGTGTCATCGCCCATATCCTCGAGCAGCAGCAGGCCCGCTTCTTCATCGGCGCCATAGATGGCCGGCACGGCAAGCCCAGCGCCGCTCAACAGACGGTCGATGGCGATGAAGGGCCGCACATTTTCCTGGGGCGGCGGGGCATCCATGAGCACCGCGCGATCCGCGCCACGGCGCAGCCGCTCGTAACGGCGGAATGACGCATCGCCCGCTAGCTTCGCACGCTCGCAGCCGCCCCAGCCCTGGGTATCGAGGAAGGCTTTGATCCGGCGGCTGCGCTCCGCGGACAGGCTCATAATGCTTCCACGAGGGCGGCCCAGCGGCCACGGCCGGTGAGGATGACACTGCGCCGGCGCGTCTCGGCGGCCGCGCCAGCGGGGATTTGCAGATCGACATCGAGGCGCTCGGCTGGCAACAGGGCGCCCAGCCGCTCGGGCCATTCGATCAGGGAAATTCCCTCGGCAAAGGCGTCTTCGATATCGAGCTCGATGGCCTCGCTCGCACCCTTCAACCGGTAAAGGTCGAAGTGCCAGATCTGCCGTTTCCCCGGCTTCTGGCCCGGCTTCTGGTAAGTCTGAACCAAGGTGAAGGTCGGGCTCGGCACATCGGCTTCGCCGATGAAGGCGCGGGCAAAGAAGGTCTTGCCGGCCCCGAGATCGCCGCTGAGCGCAATGACATCGCCGGGGCGCGCCAATGTGGCAATCCGGCGCGCAAGCGCAACCGTGGCGGCCTCATCGGGCAGATCGAGCCTTCGTTCGGCCAGGGGCGGGGGGAGAGTGGCGGCGGCGGGCATCGCCTCGCCTTGTAGCGGGCGGCCGAATCCCCGGCAATGCTTGCTTTCGCCCCGGCCTCGGCTATCAATCGCCCTGCAACGCCCCGCCAGGAATTTCCCCATGCCTGCCCGCAAGCCAAACTTCGTCATCTTCATGGTCGACCAGCTGGCGCCCCAGTTCATGCCGGTCTATGGCCATCCGCTGGTCCAGATGCCGGCCATGGCCGCACTGGCGAAGCAGTCGGTGGTCTTTGATTCCGCCTATTGCAACTACCCGCTCTGCGCGCCGGCCCGCTACAGCTTCATGTCCGGCCGCCTGCCCACGAAGATCGCCGCCTGGGACAACGCCGCCGAATTCATGTCCGAGATTCCCACATTTGCCCATCACCTCTGGGCGCTGGGCTATGACACGACGCTGGCGGGCAAGATGCACTTTTGCGGGCCCGACCAACTGCATGGCTTCAGCCGGCGGCTCACCACCGATGTCTATCCTTCCGACTTCGCCTGGGTCCCCAATTGGGACGAGCCGGAAAAGAAACTCGACTGGTTCCACACCATGGAGGTGGTGCGCCAGGCCGGCATCTGCACACGCTCGGCCTATCTCGATTTCGACGATGAGGTCATCTTCCAGGCCAAGCGCCACCTGTTCGATCTGGCGCGCGACCGGCAAACACCGGAGCATCGCGACCGGCCCTTTTGCCTGGTGATCTCGCTGATCAGCCCGCATGACCCCTATCTGGCGCGCAGGGAGTATTGGGAGCGCTATCGCCACGAAGCGATCGACATGCCGAAACTAGGGTTCGGCGATGTGCCGGCCGATCCGCACAGCCGGCGGGTCAGCAACGGCATCGGCATGCAGGATCCGCCGCCCACGCCCGAGCAGGTGCGCAATGCCCGCCATGCCTATTACGCCTCGGCGAGCTACATCGACGATTGCTTTGCCGGCGTGATGCAGGCGCTGGGCGAGGCTGGGTTCGCCGACGACACCGTCACCATGGTCACCGCCGACCGTGGCGACATGCTGGGTGAGCGCGGTTTGTGGTTCAAGATGAGCTGGTTCGAGAATGCCGCGCGCGTTCCCATGATCGTGCACGCGCCGAAACGCTTTGCCCCGCACCGGGTGGCAGCGTCGGTTTCGCTGGTCGATATCCTGCCGACACTGGTGGAGTTGGCGAATGGCGGCACTTTGCCAAAGGACGTGACCACCGATGGCCATTCGCTGTTGCCCCATCTCGACGGCAAGGCGGGTCATGACGGGGTGATCGGCGAATACACCGGCGAAGGCGCCAGCGCGCCGGTCGTCATGATTCGACGCGGCAACCTCAAATTCGTGCACTGCCCCACCGATCCGGACCAGCTCTACGATCTGTCGAGCGATCCCCTGGAAAAAAAGAACCTCGCCAGCGAAAACGCCCAAGCCATTCAGGTGGCCGCCTTCCGCAAAGAGGTGGCAGAGCGATGGGATCTCGCGGCAGTGCAAAAGGCCGTGGTCGAAAGCCAGCGGCGCCGGCAGTTCCTCAATGTGGTCAACCGCGAACAGAACGTGGTCTGGGACTATCAGCCGATGACCGATGCCCGGCACAGCTACATCCGCAACACGGTGCCAATCTTCGAGCTGGAATCCCGCTCGCGGTTTCCCATGGTGAAGGGGCAGTAAGGAATGTCACAGGTGGCTACGCACAAAACGGATATCTGCGTCATCGGCGCCGGGCCCGTCGGCCTGTTCGCCGTGTTCGAATGCGGCATGCTGAAGATGCATTGCCATGTGGTCGATGCTCTCGACATGACCGGCGGGCAGTGCGCGGCGCTCTATCCCGAAAAGCCGATCTATGACATTCCCGGGTATCCCGCAATCGACGCCGCCAATCTGATCGGCAAACTGGAGGACCAGGCGGCCCCCTTCAAACCGGTCTATCACCTGGGCCGGCGCGTCGAGACCCTGACGGCCCGGGGCCAGCGCTGGCATCTGGGGCTGGACGATGGAACCGAGATCGATGCCCGCGCGGTGATCATCGCTGCCGGCGTTGGCGCCTTCGGCCCCAACAAGCCGCCGCTGGATGGCCTCGAACAGTATGAGGGCCGCGACATCTTCTACCTGGTGAAGCGGCGCGAGGATTTCCGGGGCAAGCGCATCTGCATTGCCGGCGGCGGCGATTCCGCCGTGGATTGGGCGCTCTCGCTTTCCGAGGTGGCCGAGCGCGTCTACATGATCCATCGCCGGCCGAAATTCCGCGCAGCACCGGAAAGTGTTGCGCGCATGGAGGCGCTGGCGAAGGCAGGCAAGATCGAGATGGTGGTGCCCTATCAGCTCGCCCGGCTGGAGGGCGCAGGCGGCCGCCTTTCCGCCGTCGTGGTCGCCACCCTCGAGGGCCAGGAGCGCAGCCTGGAAGCCGATGTGCTGCTGCCGTTCTTTGGGCTCGCGATGAATCTTGGGCCCATCGGCCAGTGGGGCATCGAGCTCGACCACAATCACATCAGAATTGCACCGGCGACCTGCGCCACCAATCTGCCCGGCGTGTTCGCCATCGGCGATATCGCGACATATCCCGGCAAGCTGAAGCTGATTCTCTGCGGCTTCAGCGAAGCGGCCATGACAGCCCATGCCATCCATCCCCTCGTCCATCCGGGCGAGGCGCTGCATTTCGAGTATTCGACGACGAAGGGCGTACCGGGAAGCTGACGCTTATCGTTGCCGCGTGAACCAGGTTTTGCGCGGCGGCCGGCGGTGGATGATCTTGGGCACCGGCGTTTGTGGCACCACCGCGGCCCCGGCGGCCCCCCGGCGGTCGGGCGCGACGATGCCCAGCGTGACGCCCTCCGGAACGGGTGATTTCTCCTCATGCGTATGCAGGACCGGTGACGTGTCGATCTTCGGCGGAGCTGCGGCCTCGGCGATGTCTTCGGCCGTCGCATCCTCGTCCAGACCGCCGAACAGTTTCTTGCCCACATAGCGGCCGAGACGGCTATAACTCTCATACTGCGATTCGTCGAACCACTGATCGGCGGTCGATTCGTGGGGAAAATCCGGGTGGGTCGCGGCGTAGTTCAGGACGTCGCGCGGCTCGCTGCCATAAAGGCCGGGCTTGATGTAGATCAGCCGGCCCTCCAGCCGGTTGTCGTCGCCGGCAGGCTTGGTCGGATCCTTGGGCTCGGGATAGCGGATAAGCCCCGTGGTGAAATAGCGGCCCGGCTCGATAGGCTCGACCCCATTGGCGTCGGCGCCGGCGCGCGGATGCATCTCGATCTTGTCCATCTCGATCTCGACGCCAAGATCGATGCGGATCTTGCGGATCGCATTGCCCAGATCCTCGAATTCGAAGCCTGGATCGCAGCTTGCATCGCTGACCACGATCAAGCGGCAGCGGCGCTGCGCCAGCTCATAGAGGCCGAGATTCTCGAAATGCCCGCCATCGGTCAGATAGACATAGCGCTTCTGCCGGTCCGTCATGCCCAGCGCCTCGAACATCAAATAAAGGGCGGAGAACAGAGGCCCTTCGCTGATGGCCGACCGGTCGCCGACGGGATGTCCCGGGTTGCCGAGCCAGGCGCCGAGGCGCACATCGAACAAGGTCATGACCAGTCCGATGATCGGCGAGGAGTGATAGCCCATGTTCGGGCTGGCCGCAGCACCGGAGATCGTGAGCCCCGTGCCCAGCGAAATGCCGGTGGAATGGCCGTAGACGAGCGAGCGGCGATATCCCAGATCGCGATTGCCGCAATGAAGCGGCGAGATAGACATCGGGGCGGCCTTGCGCTGCTGCCAGGCGAGCTCGTCGCCATGCACCAGGTTGAGCGCGGTATTCACAATGTGGAACGGGTAACGCGGCGGTGGGTTGGCGCCCGTTCGCGGCCGCTTATTGTTGCCCGCCTTCATTTCCCCCATGTTCAAATTGTCCTTGGGATCGAAGCCGGTGAACCAGTTCGGCGCGCGCTTGGCATTCGAGGCACCGAGGTAGGCGCGGATCAACCGCGCCCGATAGAGGGCGTGAAGCGAGAATTTATTGACGCTGACGAAGACTTGCATGAACAAGGCGAGGCCAGCGAGAGCGAGGATGGCAAGCACGGTCCAGCCGATGCCCACCGCCCGCTCCAGCTCCGCCGCCGGTACGGCGCAGTAGCTGCGCCAATTGGCCCAGTCGGTATCCGTGCAATCCATGCCGGTTGCGGCATTGCCCGTCGCGATCCAGTGCAGCAGCCAATCGCCGATAAGCGCCAGCCCGGAAAGCAGCATGCAGATGAAAACCGCCGCGGAAATCGTCAGAAAGGCACCGCGCAGGATATCGCCCACGGTCTTTGGTCCCCGCCGTGTCGTGTTGGCGGGCGAGCCGATGCTGTAACCCAGGATGGCGGTCACGATACCCGAGACGCCGCCCACCGCCGAAACCAGGATCGGCGCCTGGGCTTCGAGCCAATGGATCATCAACGGTCCGAAGAAGACCAGGACGCGCAGCACCATCCAGAACAGGCTGCCAATCAGGAGCCAGGCGCCCGCCCGGCCCCACCACTCGCGATCTTCATCATCGGTCTCCCGGCTGATGAGACCAACGAAGACCGCTTCGGTCGCCAGCATCGAGAACAGCAGGATCGGCGGCGCGAAGCAGACATAAACCGCCACGTCGATGGCATCGCGTCCGGGCGCGCTCGCCACCGGGCCGACACCCGGAAAGATGGATGTCGCCAGGGCCCAGACGAGCACGCCGCCCAGTACGCCCGTCAGGAGCGCGGCCAGCAGGACCCAGGCAAAACCCATGCCTTCCATGCCCCGCGGGCTGGCAAGCGCCGGCTGCTTCGCGCTTGGATCGCGGCGGCGGAACAGCCACGCCGCCGCCATCGCCAGCGCCCGCAATGCCCCGGCGATGGCGATGACGATCCAGAGCAGCCTCAGACCCGAGGGACGCGGATCGGGATACCAGGCCCAGGCCAGAGGCAAAGCGAGAGCAGCGAGCAGGATGGGCACCATGCAGCGCAGAAGAAATTCCTTCTGCGTTCTCACTTTCACGCCGTGATAAACGGCCGCTGCGCCGGACACTTTCTCTACCAGGACGGAGAACACATAGGCCATGCCCATCACCAGACAGATCCCGCTGACAACGCCCATGCCCAAGGCGGCATAGAGCTGGTGATTTTTCAGCCAGGGCCAGCCTGTGTCGCCGAATGGAAGGCTGGCCAGCGCGAGACCGAATTTCGGCGTCAGCGTCACGACCCAGAGCATGGGAACGAGAATGAGCCAGTTGAGCAGCAGATTGCGCAGATATGTGGCGATCAGGGTCCAGGTGTCGGCAGAAAGCAGCCCCAGCTTCGGGTTGAGGTAGGAGGTATAGGAGCGCAGATACCAGAGCGGATCGGCTTCGATTGTCTTGCCCACGGAGTCTGCATTCAGCTTGGCGACGACGGCGTCGATGCCGCCCGGTTCCCGGCTGGCCCAGCTCGATAGCCAACTGCCGATGTAGCCGCCACCCGAGACGGTGGAGAGATAATTGAAGCGGGGCAGAAGCTTGACGGCGGCAAGCTGCTGGATGAGGCCGAGCGCGAAGGTGGCGCTGCGAATGCCGCCGCCGGAAAGGCAGAGCCCCCAGAGATCCGCATCGAAGAGCCGGCGGTAGAAATCGGGGCCCGGTGCAACATGGCCGGCCGCCCGTTTCTCGGACTCCGTCTTCGACAGAGCGGCGGTTGCATCACCGACCGGGCCGGGGCGGATGCACCCGAGGCCTTCCGGCAGAACGGCCTGAAGATCGGAGCAACCCTTTGGGACAGGCCGCGCCGCCGCCCTTTTCCCGCCTTCGCCCCCTTTCCCGGCAGCCC
>CAZQLF010000099.1:0-1348 GCA_964594035.1 uncultured Rhodospirillaceae bacterium
GCCGTGAAAGGCGCCGAGGAATTCCTCGATGCGTTCGGCCGTCCACTTGACCGGGCGCTTGAGCAGCCGCGAGGCGAAGGCCGTGACGATGTCTTCGGGATAGAGACCGGTCTTCATGCCGAATCCGCCACCGACATCGCCGACGACGACCCGGATATCCCCTGCCGGAATCCCCAGCACCGCCGCCAGCGAGTCACGCGCGCCGGATGGCATCTGGGTCGAGAGGCTGAGCGTCAACCGGCCGCTTGCCGCATCATGGCTCGCCAGCGTGCTGCGCGGCTCCATCGGCGTGGGCGCCAGGCGCTGGTTGACGAGATCGAGGCTGACGATGTGCGCCGCCTTCCTGAACGCGACCTCGGTCGCTGCCGGATCGCCGAAGCGCGAAACCGCGACGATGTTGCCGGTTGCCGCCGGCCAGATTTGCGGGGCTCCCGGCGCGATCGCCTCATGCACGTCGATCACGGCCGGCAGGTCTTCGTACTCAACCGAGATTGCTTCCAGCGCATCCTTGGCCTGGGCGCGGCTGTCGGCGATGACGGCCGCGACCGCTTCGCCCACGAAGCGCACCCGTTCCTGGGCCAGCGCCGGGCGAAAGGGTGTAGCCGCTTCCGATCCGTCGGGCCGCTTGAAGGCCGAGGTCACCACCTGCGGTTTGACACCCGCGGCGAGAAAGTCGGCGCCCGTCAGGACCGCGACAACGCCCGGCATCTCGCGCGCCGCGTTCGTATCGATGGCCACGATGCGGGCATGGGCATGGGGCGAGCGCAGGAAGCAGAGATGGAGTTGTCCCGGCGGTGACATATCGTCGGTGAACCGGCCCGCGCCGATAAGCAGCGCGCGATCCTCGATACGGCGCACGTCACGACCGCTGCCGAAGCGGCCTGCCGCAGTTTCTTCCGCCATGACTGGTGAGCTCAATTGGACACTGTTGGAGACAGTGAATATCCGCCCCCAGCCCCGCCTGCCAGTGAGAAATCAGTCGGGCGCCTATGCTCCGAAGGCTTGGCTCTGTCCAGGCATTGCCTTGGCCTACAGAAGCACCGGCAACAGCGAGATGATCAGCAACCCTGCCATCGACCAGTTGAAGGTCCTGCGGGCGCGCGCTGTCGAAAGCAGCCGCGCGATCGCAGCGCCAAAGCCGGCCCAGATCACGACGGATATCCCACAGGCGATGGCGAGTACCGCCGCGATCACCGCGCCCTGCACGACGATATTTCCGCCGGCGGTCGTATAGGCGGCCAAGGCGCCCAGGGTCGTTACCCAGCCCTTGGGATTGAGCCAGGTAATCAGTGCCGCTTCGACGAAGTTGATCGGCCGCGCCCTCGCCGGCCGGGCGCTGGCAGCATCG
>CAZQLF010000099.1:1358-8133 GCA_964594035.1 uncultured Rhodospirillaceae bacterium
AAGCAGATAGGCAAGCCCGGCATATTTGAGCCAGAGATGCAGCCGGGGCTCCGCCTTGAACAGCCCCGCCAGACCGTAACCGGCCGCCAGGACCATGGCGCCAAAGCCCAGCGTGATGCCGAGAATCTGTGGCAGCGTGCGCCGAAAACCAAAATTGGCTGCCGAGGCGGTCACCATCACCACATTGGGTCCCGGCGTCAGGCACATGGCCGCGGCGAACAGAACCAGCGGCCCCAGCAGGATGCCCTCACCCATCGCGTCTCCCTCCCATCGAGAGAGAGCCACGGTGCGGGCGAGGTCGACCGCCAGCAATTACCTCTCAGGTAGTTGCGCGGCATTGAATCAGCGCTCTGCGCCCCGCTTGCCGATCCCGATCGATGGCCGCAATATCAAGTCTGCGATGCGCCAGCGCAGGGGTAGATCGGCGCCGATGTCGGATACGACCGTCAGCCGGGATATGCTCGGCCTATCGAATGACTACACGGAGCCGAAGTCGCGGCTGGAGAAAGCCGTGACGGAAATCTGGCGCCGTCATTTTTCCATGGATCGCGTCGGCCTCCATGACCGGTATGAAGACCTCGGCGGCGATTCCCTGCTCGCCGTCAAAATCATCATCGACATCGAAAAGGAGCTGTCGGTGGAACTGCCGTGGAACGTGCTGGAAGACGCCGACACGACAGGAAAGTTGTCCGCAATCATTGCGACGATGGCAGAAGCGCCGGCACGTCATCCATGATCGTTTCGTTCAACACGGCCGGACGCAAACCGCCCTTCTATTTCATCCACGGTCTGATCGGTTTGATGCCGCTGGGCCAGTTCCTGGCCACGAGCTTGGGTGACGACCAGCCCCTTCATGTTCTGCACGCCGAAGGCATGGATGGCCGCCCCGGTGCGGATGCCCGCTTCCCAAAAACCGCCCTCGAGATGGCGGCGCACTACGCCGATCAGATTTGGGAAACAGGCCCGAACGAACCAATTGTGGTCGGCGGAATGTGCAAGGGGGCGCTGGCTGCCATCGAAACCGCCCAGACGCTTCGCGACCGCAGCGTCGATATCGGTGCGGTCATTCTGGCCGATCCGCCGGCACAGGCAGGACGAAGCGCCAGTCCCGGGTTCAGCAGGAATCTGAAGGATCCCAATTTCATTGCACATCTCGCCAAGCGCGTTCGCGCCCAGCTCGAAATACACGCGAACCTTCCCTACAACACGATGCCCTTCGAGATGAACGACGCCGCCAGCCTGGATATGGCGGTCCGGGCCGGCGTGAGTTGCATGTCGACCTTGGATATTCACACGCCGAAACCCTATGCGGGCAACGTCATGGCCATCATGACGCCCCAGCGCGCGCCCGGCTTTTTTCAGCCGAACATGTATTGGATGAGTTCGCTGGCCGATCTGCAGCTGACACAGGTTGTGCCCTGCAATCACCTCGAACTGTTTCAATCGGCACGCCACGAACTCGCCCACGCTCTTCGCTATCTGTTGAGCCAGGCCTTCAACGAACGCCCTTTGCCCGATCGGAATGCGCAGCCCGACACCCACGCATTCGCCGACCTGGACAGTTTTGAGCCGTCAAGGGACACACCCATCACGGAGCTCTTCCGGAAGAAAGCGCGGCGGCTGTTCGGCGAACGATGAACATTGCCGAACCGATCCTTCGCCATGCCCGGCTGCAGGGTGACGCCGTCGCACTGATCGACCGCAATGGGTCCCTCACCTATGGCCAACTCGCCGACCAGGCATTGCGCGCCGCCAGCCTGCTGGCGAGCAGGGGTGTTGTGCGTGGCGACAGGGTCGCAATCTGTCTTGCGGACGATACGAAACAGATCATCGCCATACTCGCCGTTTTGTGCCTGGGCGGCGTTGTCCTTCAGATCAACAGGCGCTTCCGTCCCACCGAGACAGCCCGGATTGTGGAAGAACTTCGGCCACGGCTGGTCATCGTCCGCCCGGATCGTGCCGACCGGTTTTCCTGCGAAACCGTCATCATCGACGAAGCTTGGCGCTCCGCCATTGCGACGACACCCGGGAGGGACAGCATCGAAGACGGCGGCCAGGCACCATGCTTCTTTTTGGCGAGTTCCGGGACAACCGGCCTGCCGCGCTTCCCTATCCGCCCACCCCCGGCATACCGGGCCCACCTCGCCCCCCCTCCACGACCGCCCCCCCCCGGCCGCCACCAGCATCCGTCCTGCCCCCGCCATCTGGAACTGCGACCGCTGGGACGCCACCGCTATCTATCCGGGCTCAATCTTTATTACGCTGCCGGACGGATCCCCGGCTTTGCCACTCTGCATCGCGGCGACACCGTGATCCTCGGGCCTTCCTTGTTTTCGCCGGCCGAGTTTATCGAGCTGACGCGCCGGCATCAGGCGACGCTCGCCTTTATCGTTCCGTCAGCGTTGCGCGACATGCTGCGTGCGTTTGGTCAGCCCGGCCTGGCCCTGCCAGAACTGCAGATGCTGCTCACCTCTGGTTCGCCGGTTCGGCCGGAGGAAAAGCAGGCGATCACCGCACGGCTGACGCCGCGCTTCTTCGACATCTATGGCTCGGCACCCATCGGGTACATATCGGTTTTGCAGCCGAAAGATCTGGCGCGGCCCGACAGCGTGGGTCGCCCCCTGCCCGCCATCGACCTCGAAATTGTTGGCGAGTCCGGCCAACGCGTTGCGCCTGGTGTCGAGGGCCGGTTGCGAGTTCGCGGTCCAGGATTGACGTCGCCTGTCCAGGCCGGTGCTGCTGCCGACGATTTTCGCGATGGCTGGTTTTATCCGGGTGAGATCGCCGTGCTCGACGAGGACGGCTATCTGTTCCTGCGCGGCCGCTCCTCGGAGCTGATTTTCCGCGGCGGCGCCAAGATCAGCCCCAGCGAGCTGGAAGAGGCGCTTCAGGAACATGGCAGCGTCCTGGAGGCGGTCGTGGTCGCCAGGACCCTCGCCAACAACGAGCAAGAGGCGATCGCCTTTGTCGTTGCATCACGGCCGGTGAGTGCCGGCGAATTGCTGGCTCACTGCCGGGCGAGTCTGTCGTCCTTCAAGGTGCCCTCGCACATTCATGTGGTTTCCAGCTTTCCCCGCACTGCCACCGGCAAAGTCGACAAGCAGGCCCTGATCGCGGGAAATTTTGATCCGCAAACGCCGGCAGACTGAGACGCCTCACCGTCCGGGCGTCTGGCGAAGTTCTCCCAGCAGGGTTTCATCGCCGGACTTCCTGCGCCAGCCATCGAACCAGACGACCTGCTCCAGCGGCAACCGCGGCAGCCAGCCCGACGATTCCAGCTCCGGCTTCTCCGCAAAATGGCTGACACGTCCAAGGCACAGATAGGCGATCGGCTCGATCTCCGCCGGAATCTCCAAGGCCGCGCGCAGATCGCCGCGCTCGATGATGCTGACCCAGCCGACGCCGATGCCCTCGGCGCGCGCCGCCAGCCATAGATTCTGGACGGCGCAGACGGCGCTGTAGAGATCCATGTCGCGCTGCTGGCTGCGGCCGATCACCTGGGGCCCGCTGCGCGCGCGATCGCAGGTGACGCAGAGATTGACCGGCGCCTCGAGTATCCCCTCGAGCTTCATCGCGCGATAACGGGTGGCCCGTTCGTCATCGAACGCGCGCGCGGCTGCTTCATGGGCGCGCAAGAAGCCGGCATGGACGCGGCGCCTGACCGCGACGTCGCGCACGACAATGAAATCCCAGGGCTGCATGAAGCCGACGGATGGTGCGCGATGGGCGGCCATCAACAGACGCGCCAGCACCTCGTCCGGCACGGGATCCGGCAGAAACTGGCCGCGCACGTCGCGGCGGGTAAAAATGCATTTGTAGACGGCGGCGCGTTCGGCGTCGGCAAAGGCGTGGTTGGCGATGGAATCCGGCATGCCCATGAGTTCCCCTTCATGAAGCGATGGAACGGCCGCCCGTCCATGGCGGTCTTCCTTCAGCTTCCGGCCGGTCTTCTGACTTGGGATCGCCCTTTGCGCACGCCTTCCCGGAGTTTCCTCCAGTGGCATCTCGTGCGCGAAGTCCCCCTCACAGCGCTGGGCGCGTGGCGGAGTTTCGCCGCCTTCCCGATTCTTCCCCGGCCATGCCGGGGACACCGGAAGCAATAGGCTTGTCGCATGCAAGCCATGTCGGCGCCAAGTGCAAACTGCAGTCAGGCGCGCCGGCTGTATCTCTGCAAGGCATACCCCAAAGCCAGGTGTCTGGTGGCGGTCGCGGCCCGGTTCGCCACGGGACGGCGCGGCCTCTGCACAAGATAGGCGACCCTTAACGGCATGGATTCCGTCACGACAAGGCGCAGGGTTGCCTGCCCGCCGACTGCAATCCTTCCCTTGTCGTATTCGATCCGATCGTAGGGCTCGTCCATGAGAGTGACCTGGTCAAAGCCCGTCGCAGTGAACGGCCGGCCGGCGGTTGACCCCTGACCAAAGGAGAGTCCGTCGCCATAACCGCTCGGCACGCCCAGAACCGATTGCAACTCCAGCTCAAAGGCTGTCCAGGTGAAACCAGTGCTGTTTTCCACAACCTTCGTCAGGGCAAACCCGATCTCGTGCTGCGTGCCAAGCGGGTTGCCATACAGGGGATCGACGCGGATCACCAGCGTGGCGCCGTCGCTGTCAGTGATGCGCTCCGTCACCACGAAGGGGTCGGCGAGTGTCCCTTCGCCCGTCAGCCGCTCAAGGACAAATCCACCGAGTTCGTCGGAAAACGAGACGGCGCCAACCGCGAGTGTCCCGGCATTCGCATCTCGTGGGAAAAAGGACGTCGTGGCATACGCTGCCGAGATAACTGCACAGACCCACAGACGAAAATGCCATGTCACGCCGTGGAGTGTGGCGGAGGGTGGACAGTCTCTCCACCGGTGCGCGCGTTAAATTTTCTCAATCTGCCGTCCCGTGGCATAGTGCCGGCCATCGCAGGAGGGATGGATGCGCTGGGTGCTCATCCTCGCCGCGGTCATCGCGGCCGCGTATTTGGGCCTTTTGTCACTGGCGCCGGTTCTCGCAACCGAAATCTGGCACTGGGTGAGCACTTTTTGGGCCCGGATGTGGATGCTCCTGCCCATCAGTTCCTACGGCAATTAGGGGCCTCGACGTCGAAGCTCCAAGGCGCAAACCATTGCGTTTGCAGCTTAATCTGTTAATAGGAATTCTTGGGCAGCGGCTTGTCGGAATAGATTTCGCCGATGGAATTCTCGCCGACCCTCACCGCATCGAGCAGCGAGGCCGAGACACCCTCCGCCTGCTTCATGGCGAGATCCAGCTGAACCCAAGCCTCCCGATAGCTCCTGGCTTTCATCTGCGGCTGCACTGTCGCCTGCAGCGCCGCAAGAACCGTGACTGCCAGCGCGATATAGGTGCGGACCGGATCGGTGATGACTTGGCTCGCCACGACGGCACTGAGCCCGGCGATGAAAATGGAGACTGCCCAGCCCAGAGCCCGCCAGGCCTGGAAGTATCTGAACCACACCCTGCGCCGGGCACCGATATCCGCAAGTTCTGGCTGGTTGGCGTTCATGCTGTCCTCCTCGGCGAGGGCGATAGGTGCCGGGCCGCGTTGCGTTGCATCGCTACGGGTAGCGCTGGAGACTGTGATTAAATCCTATCGCAACCTCGTTACAAGCGTTCACCGGCGTAGAGGTTCATGAGCCTCGGGGCGGGAGGAGGCCGAATGGCACAGTCTTTTTCCAACTGGATAAACCGGCGCAGGGCCTTCGGCCATGAAGTCGCGTCGGTGTTGTACGGCGTCATCGCGTTGATGTCGGCCGATCTCGCCTACAAACCCGGCATGATCACCCGATATGCAGCGGCCGGTGGTGCTGTTCTGGTCGGGCTGGCCATGGCTCTGACCCACGCCTTTGTGCAAATGGTGGAAAGCGAGACAGGGCACAGCTCTCACGTCAGCCGGCGGGAGACGATGGACCTCGTTCGCTCCTCGATGTTCGTCATGGCGTTTCCGACAGCCATCGCCATATTGGCCGTGATCGGCCAGTTTCTCGATTTGCAGATTGGCCTGCTCGACGAATTGCTGCCTTTCATCTCCGTCGCGACGGTGCTGGTTGTGGGATTTGGCTCGAGCTATGCCATCACCCGGCAATGGGCGCCCGCCCTCAAGCGCGGTATCTCCTGGATGCTGCTCAGTCTTGTTCTTCTCGTGGCCAAGGAAATCGCTTCATACCGTCTGGCCGGCTGAACGCACCCGGCCAACCGCCAGCGGAAATTCCTTCTGGCGTCTGATCGCCTTAAGTTGAATCAACGTGAGGCGTGAATCAGCCGCTGCTTTAAGCAGTCGAGAGTGCGTTGTTGACGCCCGTAAAGATGTTCATCACTGACGAGCCGATGCCGGTCAGCAAGGCAATTGCCACGATGGAAACAAGACCTGCAATCAATGCGTACTCGACCATCGTGACGCCCTCGGTGTTCTTCTCAAGATCGCGAAGTAGACGACGCATGTCATGCCTCCCGGGTTTTGTCAGCTGCATTTGGAGTTTTTTCTGTGCGGAGCCGCGCCTCTGCAGAGTCCCCGCTTGTGGCAGCGGACGGGCTTAAACTCGAATCGGGAGCCGAGGTTCCCCACGTCGTGTCCTTTTTTTGCAACGATTTGGCAGAGTGGCGGGTGGGGTTGCCGGCCTGAAGGGGTGGGAGACCAGATCGTTCAAATCATCAAATCTGGTCAGCATTGAATTGAGCGGCGGGTGGGCTGGCCGCACGACGTCTGGCCGTTCGGGCAGGTGTGCAGCATAATGGGCCCAGATCCAGCGATGGGCACACCTGTCGACGGC
>CAZQLF010000100.1:0-8126 GCA_964594035.1 uncultured Rhodospirillaceae bacterium
CTCGGTGGCGCGGTCACCAAGATCAACCACGATCTGCGCAACATCCTCTCCACCGCCCGCCTCGTCTCCGACCGGCTGGTGGCGAGCGACGATCCCACCGTGCGGCGCAACGCCCGTGCGCTGCTGGCGGCCATCGACCGCGCGGTCGAGCTCTGCAGCAACACGCTGAACTTCACCCGCGAAGGCCCGCCGGTGCTGGAGCAATCCACCTTCGCGCTGGCCGAGCTGATCGAGGAGGTATCGCTAACCCTGCCGGCGCCGGCGGAAGGCGAGGCGCCGCTGCGTAACGACGTGCCGGAAAACCTGACGCTGGAGGCAGACCGCTCGCAGATCTTCCGCGTCTTCGCCAATTTGACCCAGAATGCGGTGCAGTCGGGTGCAACGCGGGTGGAAGTGACGGCGCGCCACGAGCCCGATCGTATTGTGGTGGAGGTGGCGGACAACGGCCCCGGCCTGCCGCCGCGGGCGCGCGACAATCTGTTCCAGCCTTTTGCCGGCTCGGCGCGCCCGGGCGGATCGGGGCTGGGCCTCGCCATTGTTCGCGAACTGGTGCGCGCCCATGGCGGCAATATCCGCCTGCTGCGCTCCACCGCCGAGGGCACGACCTTCGTCGTCGAGCTGCCCCAGCGCACCCAGCGCAACGGGCAAAAGCAGCGGGCGGGGATGAAGAAGTCGAAGGCCGCTTAGTTTCGGCCGCTGATCGTCGGGGCGCGGCCCTCAGACGCGACAGATGGCCGGTTGCCTATCGGCGGGCAAGGCCGTAACGTCCGCGCCGTCGGCAACCGAGCCAGCTCCGGGGAATCGCCATGGCGACCAACGAACACGAATCCAGTTTCTTCAACACCATGATTCTTGCGGCTGCCGCCGGAGTCATGGGGCTCGTCGGCCTGTTCGTTGCCGAGCGCGCCGGTCATGGCGTGCCTTACTACGGCGGGCTGGTGTTCTTCGTCTTCGCCATCCTGTTCATCTTCCTGCTGATCAAGCACAGCTACGACCGGGAAGAAGGCATCAAGGCCGGCGGCATGCCCGTGGCGGTACGCGTCGGCTTCTCCGCGGCGGTCGGCTACCTTGTCTACGGCATGGCGCAGGAGTCGATCCCCGACAAGGCGGGCCTCGCCGGCATCGCCGTGGCGGTGGTGCTGTTCGGGTTGCTGGAGATCATCGACCGGATGGCTGTCCGGGACGAGTAGCCGGCCGCCCTCAGTCGAGTTGCAGCACCAGCGATTTGAGATAGGCGCTTTCCGGCAGCGCCGGATGCACCGGATGATCCGGTGCGGCGCCTGCTGCGCGCAGGAGGCGCCCGGTGCGCGAGGCGTCCACGAGCCCGCGATTGACCTGGCGCTGGAACTCGTCGACCGGCATGTTGTGCGAGCACGACGCGATGAAGAGGAAGCCGCCCGGCTTCACCAGCGAGGCCGATAGCCGCGCCAGCTTGCGATAGGCGCGCGCGCCCTGGTTCAGATCCTTCTTCGATTTCACGAAGGCCGGCGGATCGGCGATCACCGCTTCGAAGCGCTCACCAGCCTTGTGCAGCCTTTCGAGTTCTTCGAAAACATCGGCACGGCGAAAGACGCAGCGCGCAGAAAAACCGTTGAGTTCGGCTGACTGCCCGGCCAGAGCCAGTGCTGCCTCCGAGCGATCGATGCCGACGACGGCCCGCGCGCCGGCTGCCGCTGCCGTCAGTGCAAACCCGCCAACATAGGAATAAAGATCAAGCACGCGGCCGCCCTCGACCAAACGCGCGGCGGCAGCGCGATTGTCGCGCTGGTCATAGAACCAGCCGGTCTTCTGCCCCTCAAGCGGATCGGCGAGAAATTTCACACCGCTTTCCTCCAGCTGGACCGGCCCACCGAGTTCGCCTTTTGCCATCTTCACGTAGGACGGCAGACCCTCCAGGGCACGCGCCGAGGAATCGCAGCGCAGCAGGATCTGCTTCGGCGCCACCACGCGCTCCAGCGCGGCCCCGATCTCGGGCCACAGTTTCTCCATGCCGGCGGTGTTGAGTTGCACCACCATCAGATCGCCGAACCGGTCCATG
Source organism: uncultured Rhodospirillaceae bacterium (assembly GCA_964594035.1). Lineage (GTDB taxonomy): Bacteria > Pseudomonadota > Alphaproteobacteria > Dongiales > Dongiaceae > DASXQK01. The sequence goes on from CAZQLF010000100.1 coordinate 2,039, forward strand.
ACCAGGCCCGGCATCCCATCGGCTTCGGCATGGATCAGCCGGTAGAACGGACCCGCGACCAGCCGTCCGCGCAGCGCCAGCGCGCTTTCCAGCCGCCCAGCGAAGAAATCGGCTTCGATGGTTGCGTTCAGATCGTCGGTCAGGCGCCGGGCGGCGATCAGCGTATGCGGGTTGAAATAGGCAATGGCGAGCGGCGAGCCGTCCGCCCGCAACAGCCGCACAAGGCTGCCGGGTTCGATGGCCTTGGCGGCCGCATCCATGACGATTTCGTTGGAATAGACCCAGGGATGGCCGGTGGTGAACCGCTTATAGGCTTCAGGGCGAAGGGTAATGCTGCGCATGGCGGGCTGCTTATAGGCCGGACGCGGCGCCGGCAAGGGCCTTCCCATTGTTGCCGATTCATTATCGTCCGGTATTGTGCACTGCACCATTTAGGACCAGAATGGCCGCCTTCGGGGAGGGCGCGAAAGGCCAGCAAAATGAGCGCCGAAGCCAGGGTCGAACGGATTTCCGTACCTGATCTTGCAGCGCGCAAGGGCGGCGAGCCCATCGTCTATCTGACGGCCTATACGACGCCGGTCGCCCGCCAGCTCGATCCCCATGTCGATGTGCTCCTCGTGGGCGATTCCCTGGGCATGGTGCTGTACGGGTTCGACAGCACGATCAAGGTGACCCTCGACATGATGATCGCCCATGGTGCCGCGGTGGCGCGCGGCAGCAAACGCGCCTGTCTGGTCGTGGACCTGCCCTTCATCGCCTACAAGGAATCGCCGCAGGTCGCCTTCCGCAGTGCCGCCCGTGTCATGTCCGAAACCGGCTGTTCCGCCGTGAAGCTGGAAGGCGGCGTGGAGATGGCCGAGACGGTGGATTATCTCGTGCGCCGCGGCATTCCGGTGGTGGGTCATGTCGGGCTGACGCCCCAATCGGTGCACCGCCTTGGCGGCTATCGCGCCCGCGGCCGCCAGCAGGAAGAAGCCGCCGCCATCATCGCCGATGCCGAGGCCATTGCCGCGGCCGGCGCCTTCAACATCGTGCTGGAAGGCGTGCTGGAGCCGCTGGCCCGCGATATCGTCAAGCGCGTGAGCACGCCCGTCATCGGGATCGGTGCTTCGGCCGCCTGCGACGGCCAGGTGCTGGTGACCGAGGACATCACCGGCCTGTTCGCGGACTTCAAGCCCAAATTCGTCAAACGCTATGCCGAGCTTGGGCCCGAGATCGGGAAGGCCGCGGCGACCTACGCCGCCGAAGTGCGCAAGCGCAGCTTCCCCGGCCCCGAACACGTCTTCGGGGCGACCCCAAAGAAGTGAGCAATAAGACGTGAGCAGCCCTGGCGGCCCCGATATTGTGCGGCGCGTTGACGGTCTTCGCGCGCGCGTCGCATCCTGGCGCAAAGCGGGCGAACGTGTCGGCCTCGTCCCCACCATGGGTTCGCTGCATGAGGGGCACCTGACCCTCGTGCGCGCGGCAAAGATGGACGGCACGCGAGCGGTTGCCACGCTGTTCGTCAACCCGACCCAGTTCGGGCCGGCCGAGGATCTTGCAGCATATCCGCGCGATGAGGCCCGCGATCGCCGCCTGCTGGGCGAAGCAGATGCCGACCTTCTGTTCGCGCCCGATGTCGGCGAGATGTACCCGCCGGGCTTTGCCACGACGGTGAGCGTAACGGGACTGACCGAGCATCTCTGCGGACCGCACCGGCCCGGACACTTTGCGGGCGTTGCGACTGTCGTCTGCAAGCTGCTGAACCAGGCCGGTGCCGATCGCGCCTATTTCGGCGAGAAGGATTTCCAGCAGCTTCAGGTCATCCGCCGCATGGCGCGCGATCTCGATATCGCAACCGAGATCGTCGGCGTGCCGACGGTGCGCGAGGCGGATGGCCTCGCCATGTCGTCGCGCAACCGCTATCTCTCGGCCGCCGAGCGCAGCCAGGCGGCGGCGTTTCCGCGGCTGCTGCGCGAGGCCGCAGCGTCTCTTGCCGACGGCCGCGACGCCACGGCGGAACTCGAGAGAGTGAGCGAGGGCCTGACCGCCGCCGGTTTTCGCAAGATCGACTATGTCACGCTGGCGGATGGCGCGACGCTTCAACCGCTCACCCGCGCGAGCAAACCTTCGCGCCTCATCGCCGCGGCCTGGCTCGGCCGCACGCGCCTCATCGACAACTGGCCGGTGCTCTAAGCTTTACCGAGTTTGGCGATGGGCTGGATGAACTGGGGTTCGATATCCCAGGGAAACAGGATCCAGGTGTCCTGGCTGACCTCGGTGATGAAGGTATCGACCAAAGGCCGGCCGGCCGGCTTGGCATAGACGGTGGCAAAATGCGCCTTGGGCAGCAGCTTGCGCACCTCCTGCGCCGTACGGCCGGTATCCACCAGATCATCGATGATGAGCCAGCCGGTGCCGTCGCCGGCCGCCGCCGCCGGCTTCACGACTCTCAGCCTGCCGTGGTGAACGTCCAGCTTGCCTTGTTGCACGTCGTCGTAGCTGGTGATGCAAAGCGTGTCGATCAGGCGGATCTCCAGCTCGCGCGCCACGACCGCCGCCGGCACGAGTCCGCCGCGGGTGACGGCGACAATGCCCTTGAACGGCCCGACCTCGACCAGACGCCAGGCCAGCGCCTTGGCCGTGCGATGCAGCTCTTCCCAGGTTACGGGGAACGTCTTTTGCATCGTGCTGCTCATGCGGATATCCCCCATTCATCCATGGCGCGGTTCTAGGCCCATGCCATGGGTGCGGCAATCTCCCCCTCTAGTTGGATCATACGCCCTGATCGGGCGCGCGGGCGATAGAGCAGCCGTTGATCTTCCAGCTGCCGTCCGGCTGCTTCTGCATCTCGTAAAGCGCCAGCACCGGAATGCCGTCCGGGCCGGTCATGGTGACCTGCTGGACCAGGCGGCCTTCCATCATGCCGAGGTCGCGAAACTCGACGTTCCGCGCGCGATAGACCGACTGATAGCCGGTGCGCACCATGTCCATGAACGTTGCGGGATCGTGAAAGATCGCCTGGATCGTCGGCGAGGCATCGCCATAGGCAGCGCTACCGTCGTCACGCAGGAAGGCACCGAGCTGATGCGAGATTACCGCGCGGATGGCCGCCGCGTCGGCCGCGCCGACCGCCGCATCATCGGCCCGTGCGGCGGCGGGCAGGGCCAGGAAAACAACGAGAGCAAGAAGCCTCAGCACGCCATTTGCCATGACCATCCTCCTTGCAGAGGTTGGTACGAAGCATGATCCCGGGCGGTTCAGTTGGGAAGGAGGTTGAATTGGGGACACATAGAGAAGGGGGAGGCCCAAATGCAAACCGGCGCCGCTAATGGATAGGGGCGCCGGTTCGACGAAGCGGTTGGCGGTTGTTAGCGGACGTAGAGGTGTACTTCGTTGACCTGTGCTGCGGCACTGGTGGCCGAGGACATGCTGACCCGATCGGCGGAAAGCCCCATGCTGATCAGCGAACGCAAAACCTGATCCGCATCGCGGCGAACCATGTTGCTGTTGAGAGCGGTCTGGGCAGCACCACCCTGGTTGGGCGCCACTGCCACCAGATCGAAAGCGGCGTTGGGCCGGCGCGCCAGCGCCTGGCTGACGGCCTGATAGAGTGCCTGCTGGTAATCGACATTCGGCTTGTCGAAGCGGATCACCACCAGGGGCCGGCCGCTCGCAATGCCCGCGCCAGGTGCATAGGCCGGCTGGATCTGCGGGGCGAATTCTCTGCTGGAGAAGCTGTTGCCAAAGGCTTCGCCGTTGTTTACCCCGATGGCCAGCGTGTTCAGATTGGCCCGCTCTTGGGCCAGATAGTTCGTCTGCCTGCTGATATCTTCCGTCAGCTCGCTCAGCAGCCGGTCAATCAGGATCGTGGTCTTGTTGACCTCATCCTCCAGCACGCGCAACTGCGCGTGGTCTTCGTCCAGCGCGCCGGAGATGCCGAACGTCGCCCGGGTCGACTCCAGCAGGTAATTGGCGACAGAGGCGTTCGCCGCCACGTCATTGGCCAGCTTGTTCATGCCGCTCAACGTGTCGTTCATCGCGTTGAGCTTGCCCTGGGCGTCGTTCCACTGCTTGACCAGGATCGGGTTGCCCGGCGTCGTGCCGACCTCGAGCTTGGCATTGATGGCAGAGACGGCCTGGTGATAGGTGACCGCGTTCTGGATCGCCTGGGCGCGCAGCGCCTGAAGCGTCTGATTCTGGGAAGCGATCGAGGCGTTCAGCTTGGTCAGGTCGCCACGCATGCCTTCGATCTTCTGCCCCACTGCGGTGCCGGTCGGCTGACCGGGGGTGACAGGTTCGGGCTGGAAGTTGCCGGTGCCAAGTTGCGGCGTGCCAGCCGTGCTGCCGGTGGTGGCCGAGGCTGGGGTCGCGGTGGGGGTCGTGGACGAACTGCCGCCAAGAGCGGGCAGCAGTGCATTATCGGTGAACGAGCAACCGCCGGCCAATAGCGCCGTCGCCAACAAGGCGGCCTTTATCCAATGACTGTGCATCTTTTTGCTCGCCCCGACTGCTTATGCGCCAAGGACCGTGGCTATCGCGCTTGACGCAGTTGCCACGGTTCTTGACGCGCCCCCGCTAACTCGCGAAGAATCTTATCGAATTGACCCCCTGCCCTCAAGCAGCTTTTCCGCCACAGACTGGGGATATTCGCCTTAAGGCGGTCATAACGCTGGGAATTTCGCACCACCCAACCCCAACTTGCCTTGCCGATGGGCTTTCGTGTAGCTTCCGCCCCCTCCCCAAGCGCCCGTAGCTCAACTGGATAGAGCATCTGACTACGGATCAGAAGGTTAGGAGTTCGAATCTCTTCGGGCGCGCCATCTTTCCAATCACGTGGGGATGCGCCAGAGAAGGCATGTCTGCCAGGCATCAACGGGGCATCCGAAAAATGTGATGACCGGAAATACCCCCCGTAGAAGCACATGATCCGGGTTGCGGCGGTCCTTCTAGGCTGTGCGGTCGTCTTGAACGGCTGCGCTTTTGTGGACAACGCTCTATTGCCCGCTCTCGCGGGCGTAAACTCTCCGGCCGCCAACACGACAGTTCAGCAATCGAGCGGAGAGCTGGGCCCTCCAACCGGCACGGCGGTTGGCCAAAAGGTCGCAGAATTACACGCTGATCTCACACATGTAGAAGCTTCGCTATCGGATCAGGACCGACTCGGGGAAGCGTTGAAAGCCGCGACAAAGCAGCAGTCAGCGACCTACAGCCAATCTGTCGAGGCAATCAGGGGAAAGCTCCAGTCCGGCACCACGCGCGGAAACCCGACGCTGCTTAAATATTGGGATAGCGCAGAAACGCAATTCGAGGCCAGCGCCGTCTCATTGGGTCAAATGAACAGGCTTTCCAGCGCCGTCGCGTCTAACGCCGCAAAGTGCAGATATCTGCTCCAGGCGATCCAAGCCACATACTCCCTACCCGGCGCCGTCGATGAAGACGCAAGGCAACTGAAGGTTCTTGAAGATCGCGTGCACACCGTGGCCATCACCATCGATCGGCTCTCCAATGGCCTTGCGGAAGATATCGGCCGGCAGAGTTCGGAATTGGGCGAGGCACGTGCCGAGCTGAACATCTTGTCTTTGGCCATCGACAGTGGGGAGCCGCTCGGCAAGAGTCTGGCAAGCCGGGCCTTTGCTCCAGCAATGGTGCCTTCTTCACCCCCCGGGAGTGGCGCGGCAACGGGCAGGCCGCTCGTGGTAATCCGCTTTGACCGCATCGATGTGAGCTATCAACAGCCCTTGTACGAGGCCGTCAGCGCAGTCCTTATGCGCCGCCCCAATGCCGCCTTTGATCTCGTCGCTGTGGCGCCCTCGGATGGAAGCACGAATGCCGCACTTAGCCTGAACAAAGCCCTGCATGACGCTGACCAGGTCCTCCACGCCCTCATTGCCATGGGGTTGACTGCGGATCGTGTAAGCCTGTCATCGCTCGTCAGCCCGGAGGCGCACGTTATCGAGGTTCGCCTCTATGTCCGTTAGAGGCTGCTGATTGTGCGATCGAAGAGAGGGACGAGCGTTCAGTTCCGGATCGGCGAGCCCTGCCAGGACAACCTTTCGCGATCCCAACGATTCTTGACTTTTCCGGCGGTTCCATAAATATGGTTTTT
>CAZQLF010000101.1:0-8114 GCA_964594035.1 uncultured Rhodospirillaceae bacterium
AAAGAAAACATTGACAGTATGGCTGGCACCTCCCTAGGTATCGCCTCGGGCAAGAGCTCGGGTTTTTCCAGTACTGACAGTGGTTTGCGCCACAGGGTGATTTTGGCCAAAGGGTCTTTTAGCGAACGCGCATGACGACGCTGCAGAAACGCTTGCAGGATTCCCTCTCCCCGCTGCCCGGCTTTCGTGCGGTGTTTGGTGAGACGCGCAAAATGCCGCTCGATTGCGGCATCGATTTCGGCCCCTTCACCATCGCCTATCAGACCTATGGCACGCTGAATGCCGCGCGCTCCAACGCCATCCTTGCCTGCCACGCCTTGACCGGCGACCAGTTCCTAACCGGCGAACACCCCATCACCGGCAAGCCCGGCTGGTGGGAACAGATGGTGGGACCGGGCAAGCCGCTCGACACGGAGCGCTTCTTCATCATCGGCGCCAATGTGCTCGGCGGCTGCATGGGAACGACCGGCCCGCGCGACATCAACCCCGCAACCGGCCGGCCCTATGGCCTGGGCTTTCCCGTCATCACGGTCGCCGACATGGTGCGCGCCCAGAAGCTGCTGATCGAGCATCTGGAGATCGATCAGCTGTTCTGCGTGACCGGCGGCTCCATGGGCGGCATGCAGGCGCTGCAATGGGCGGCCACTTATCCCGAGAGCGTCTTTTGCGCGGTACCCGTCGCCTCGGCCGCGCGCCACTCGGCGCAGAACATCGCCTTCCATGAGGTCGGCCGCCAGGCCATCGTCGCCGATCCCGACTGGTGCAATGGCGATTACCTGATGCAGGGGCGCAACCCCGCCCGCGGCCTCGCCGTGGCGCGCATGGCGGCGCACATCACCTATCTCTCGGAGCCGGCGCTCCACCGCAAGTTCGGCCGCAGCTTGCAAAACCGCAACCGCGTCACCTATGGCTTCGATGCCGATTTCCAGGTCGAGAGCTATCTGCGCTATCAGGGATCGAGCTTCGTCGAGCGCTTCGACGCCAATTCCTATCTCTACATCACCCGCGCCATGGATTATTTCGATCTCGCGGCGGAAAAGGGGGGTGTCCTGGCCAACGTGTTCAAGGGTACGCCGGTGCGCTTCTGCCTGTTCTCCTTCACCAGCGACTGGCTGTTCCCCACGCGCGAGAGCCGCGCCGTGGTGCAGGCGCTGAATGCGGTCGCCGCCAATGTCAGCTTCGTCGAAATCGAGAGCGACAAGGGCCACGATGCCTTCCTGCTCGACGAGCCGGAATTCATGCAAACCCTGCGCGGCTTTCTGAGTGGATCGGCCGAGCGCCGTGGCATCGACTGAGCTGACAGAACGAGCCATGCCGCGCGACACTGCCACCCGCGAGCCGCACGGCATTCGCGTCGACCTGCAGACCATCGCCGATATGGTAGCGGCAAAATCCCGCGTGCTCGATATCGGCTGCGGCGACGGCACCTTGCTGGACTATCTGGTGCATTTCAAACAGGTGGACGGGCGCGGGCTGGAGATCTCGCAGGCCGGGGTGAACGCCTGCGTTGGCATTGGCCTCAGCGTCATCCAGGGCGATGCCGATACCGACCTCTCCGACTATCCCAGCAATGCGTTCGACTATGCGATCCTGTCATTGACGTTGCAGGCAACCCGTGATCCCAAGGGCGTGCTGGACCAGCTGGTGCGCATCGCGCGCCATGCCATCGTCTCGTTCCCGAATTTCGGCCATTGGCGCGTTCGTTGGCACCTTGCGACGCGCGGCACCATGCCGGTGACGCAGAGCCTGCCTGAACCCTGGTATGCCACGCCCAACATCCATCTCTGCACGATCCGCGATTTCGTGCAGTTCTGCTTGGCGCACGGAATCACCATCGAGCGAGCGATCGCCATCGACCGTGCGGGTCACGCAGCACCCATCAAGTCCTATCGGGTTGCCAACATCACCGGCGAGCACGGCCTGTTCCTGCTGAGCCGCCGGTAGGGCCGCTGTCTAGGTCGCCGGCAGCAGCAGCGTGCGCCGGCGCTTGAGGCGCCTGGCGGGTGCTGCCGCATAGATTTCCTTGCCTGCCTCGGCCAGCAGCGCCCCGGCAAAGCGCGGAAACCAGCGCCGTGCCATCCGCTCCCAGGCCGGGGCCATGCGCAGCAGGGTGATCGATTGCAACGGCAGCAGATAGAGCGCGCGCGCCGTCACCGTTGGCGTGAACATGTTGTCGCGCAGCAGGCGCGTCAGCTGCGACATGGAAAAAGGCTGACCCTGGCCGAAAGGCGTGCGATCGCTGCTCGACCACAAACCGCGGCGCGCCGGCACCACGACCAGCAGGCGGCCGTCATCGGTCAGCACGCGCCAGATCTCACGCAGCAATTCGTTGGGCGGCTCGCCGAATTCCAGGCCGTGGATGAGAAGCACGCGATCGATGCTGCGATCGGCCAGCGGCAAGGTTGTCTCGTCGGCGAGCATGGTCAATCCCCGCGCACCCTCGGGCCAGGGCAGCGCCCCCTGCCCCGCCGGCATGGCAGCTATGCTGCGTGTCGCCTCGGCGCGAAATTGATTCAGATAGGGCGTGGCATAGCCCAGGCCCAGCAGCTGGCAACCCTGCAGATCAGGCCAGATCTCGCGCAGCTGCAGGCCGATGGCCTGGCGCGCCATCTGGCCCAGCGGTGTGGCGTAAAAGGCGCTGAGATCGAAGACGTCGTTCCACATGGGCCTACTATGCCATAGGTGGCGGTGTTAGGCTCCGCGGGCCATGGACATAGCCCTTATCCCCCTGCTGACCGACAATTACGGCTACCTGCTGCACGATCCGGCCAGCAGGCAGACGGCCGTTGTCGACCCTTCCGAAGCCGCGCCGGTGTTGGCCGCGGCGAAGGCACGAAATCTGAAGATCGACTTCGTGCTGAACACCCACCATCACCCCGATCACAGCGGCGGCAATCTCGGCATCAAGAAGGAAACGGGCTGCAAGATCGTGGGCCCGGCACCGGATCGCGAGCGCATCCCCGGCATCGATATCGCGCTGGACGAGGGCCAGACCTTCGATCTCGGCGGTGCCCGGGCCGAGGTGCTGTTCATTCCCGGCCATACCAAAGGTCATATCGCCTTTCACTTCCGCGGCGAGCGTGCCGTCTTCTGCGGCGACACGCTGTTTTCGCTGGGCTGCGGGCGCATGTTCGAAGGCACACCGCCGATGATGTGGGCCTCTCTCGACAAGCTGCGCAAGCTGCCGGGTGAAACGCGCGTCTATTGCGGTCATGAATACACCGCGGCAAATGCACGCTTTGCCGTGAGCATCGATCCGAACAATGCCGCATTGCGCAAGCGCGAGGCGGAAGTCACCAAACGCCGCGCCGAGGGCAAGTTCACCATCCCCTCGACCATGGCGGAGGAGCGCGCGGCCAACCCCTTCCTGCGCGCCGACGAACCCGCGCTGGCCGCGGCGGTCGACCGCAAGGGAGCGGCGCCACCCGACGTGTTCGGCGAGATCCGTCGCCTGAAAGACAATTTCAAGTAACCCATTTGGGGAGACCAAGATGAAGCTGCGGTATTCACCGACGAGCCCCTTCGCGCGCAAAGTCGTGGTGCTGGCCAAGGAGCTCGGCATCGAGAGCAAGATCGAGCTGCAGCGCACCAACACCAGCGATCCGGATCTCGCGACGCAGAATCCACTGGGCAAAGTGCCGAGCCTGCTGCTGGATGATGGCAGCTCCCTCTATGATTCGCCGGTGATCTGCGCCTATATCGACACGGCGAACAAGTTCCACCCGATGAGCGGGCCATCGCGCTGGACCGCGCAGCGCCGCCAGGCGCTCGCCGACGGCATCATGGATGCGGGCGTGCTGGGCCGCGGCGAGATGCTGCGCCCCGACGGCGAGAAGTCGGAAAAGTTCATCGCGGCACAGAAGGCGAAGCTGAACAACGCGATGAACGCGCTGGAGAAGGAGGCCGACAGCTTTGGTGAGGCCATCGACATCGGCCTGATCGCGGTGGCCGCGGCGCTAGGATACATGGATTTCCGCTACGCCGCCGAGAGCTGGCGCAGTACGCGGCCCAAGCTTGCGCGCTGGTACGACCGTTTTGCCCAGCGCCCCTCCATGCAGACGACCGTCCCGAAAGACGCATGAGCCGGCCGGTTTCCGATACCGCGGCGGCGCTGATCAAACAGCTTGAACTGACGCCGCATCCCGAAGGCGGCCATTACCGGCAGACCTATATCGATACACCGCGCGACGGCAGCCGCGGCAAGGTCAGCCTCGTGTTGTATCTGCTCCAGGCGGGCGAAGTCTCGCATTGGCATCGGGTGCTGGACGGCGATGAGATGTGGCTGTTCCAGGCCGGTTCGCCGCTCGAGTTGAGCCTTTCGCCCGATGGAGAGCGCCGCGAGGATCACCTACTGGGAACCGATGTCGCCAATGGCGAGCAGCCGCAGATCCTCGTCCCCCAAGGCGTATGGCAGGCAGCGCGCAGCCTCGGCCTTTACACGCTGATTGCCGCGATGGTGACGCCGGCCTTCAAGTTCGAGAGCTTTGAGATGGCGCCCCCCGGCTGGGCACCTTCTCCGCGCCCGCCGCGCGGCGCGCGACATCTTTCGCCGCAAGGAAGGCTCCGCCGACGATAATCAGGCAGGCGAGCGCCAACGCGCCACTCGCCTCGGCCCGGCCGAAGATCACCAGCAGGATCGTGGAGATCAGCGGCGAGGCATAGCCAGCGCGCCCAGCACCTGGATATCGCCACGCTTGACGCCGTTATCCCAGACGAAAAAGGCGATCCCGATCCGTCATGCTTGGCCGGCCGCCATCGCCGAGCCCTTGGGGCCGAGCCGAGCATCCACGGCTTGTTTCTTTGTTTTTCCAAGTCGTGGATGCCCGCCTCCGCGGGCATGACGAACGAGGGTGGGGCTGATATCGCGCCTTGATCAGTCGCTAGCGCTGCTTCGCCGCCTTGGCGAGGCGCTCGTCGGTCTCGACCTGATAGCCAATGACGAGGCGGTTCGTCTCATTGGCCATGGCGACGACCGCCTGAAGCTCGGAAAACATGGCGTCGGTCATCCCCGCCTTGCGGGCGCTGGCGGTGTGGCTGTTGATGCAATAGGTGCAATTGTTGGTGACGCTGACCGCGATATAGAGCAGCTCCTTGGTCAGGGAATCGAGGGAGCCAGCTTCCATCACCTGCTTCACGCTTTCCCAGGTGCGCTTGAGGGTCACCGGATCGCTGGCCAGCGCTTTCCAGAAATTGTTGATCCAGTCGACCTTGCGACTCGTCATGATGTCGTCATAGACGGCCCGCACGTCCGCGCTGGCATCGGCATATTCGATGAACTTGACCAGAGCCATTGCTACTTCCCCTCGATCGGTGAAAGGCCCGCCGTTCAGTACATATGCTGGCCGCCGTTGATTGAAAGCGTCGAGCCGGTGACGAAGCCGGCATCGTCACTCACCAGGAACAGCACGCCACGGGCGATCTCCTCGGCCTTGCCGAGCCGGCCAACCGGAATCTTGGCGACGATCTTCTCCAGCACCGGGGCGGGGACGGCACGTACCATGTCGGTATCGATATAGCCCGGCGCGATCGCATTCACGGTGATGCCGTTACGTGCGCCCTCCTGCGCCAAGGCCTTGGTGAAACCATGGATGCCGGATTTGGCGGCGGCATAATTGACCTGGCCATATTGGCCCGCCTGACCGTTGATCGAGCCGATATTGACGATGCGCCCGAAGCCCCGCGTGCGCATGCCGTCGATGACGACGCGGCACATGTTGAAGCAGGAGCCAAGATTGGTGTTGATGACCTCGTCCCAATTCTCCCAGCTCATGCGCTGCAACGTGCCGTCGCGGGTAATGCCGGCGTTGTTCACCACGATATCGATGGGACCGAGGGCGCCCTCGATCTCCTTGATGCCGGCCTGCACCGAGGGATAATCGGCAACGTCAAACTTGAAGGTCTTGATGCCGGTACGCTTGGCGAACTCCTGCGCCCGGGCATCGTTGCCGTGATATGTGGCGGCCACTTTGTAGCCGGCCTTGTCGAGCGTCATCGAGATCGCTTCGCCAATACCGCGCGTGCCGCCGGTCACCACCGCCACCCTTGCCATCGTTCGCCTCCCTGTTTCGTTTCTTGTTTGTAGACGCTTCTTTTATAGCCGCCTGGAATTTCGCGGGTGTTAGCGCCGCAAGACTACCGCTCGACGCACATGGCAATACCCATGCCGCCGCCGATGCAGAGAGTGGCCAAGCCCTTCTTCGCATTGCGCTTCTGCATTTCGTGCAGCAGGGTCACCAGGACTCGCGCACCCGAAGCGCCGATGGGATGGCCGAGCGCGATCGCGCCGCCATTGACGTTGACCTTGCTGGTATCCCAGCCGAGTTCCTTGTTCACGGCGCAGGCCTGGGCGGCGAAGGCCTCGTTTGCCTCGATTAGGTCGAGGTCCTCTTTCTTCCAGCCAGCCTTCGCGAGCGCGGCGCGGCTGGCGGGGATGGGGCCCGAGCCCATGATCGAGGGGTCCACACCAGCGGTCGCCCAGGAGACGATTCGCGCCAGCGGCGTCAACCCACGCGAGGCAGCATCCTTGGCGGACATCAGCACGACGGCGGCCGCACCGTCATTGATGCCCGAGGCATTACCCGCCGTCACCGTGCCGCCATCCTTGCGGAAGGAGGGCCTGAGCTTGGCGAGCTGCTCAGCGGTCGTCCCATGGCGGGGAAATTCATCGGTATCGACAATCACGTCGCCCTTGCGGCCGCTGACCGTCACCGGAACGATCTCATCCTTCAGCCGGCCGGATTTCTGCGCCGCTTCGGCCTTCTGCTGTGAGGCCGCGGCGAAACTGTCCTGGTCGGAGCGGGTAATCTGCCACTTCTGGGCGACGTTCTCGGCCGTGTTGCCCATGTGGTAGCCGTTGAAGGCATCCCACAGCCCATCCTTGATCATGGTGTCGATCATTTCGACATTGCCCATCTTCACGCCGTTGCGCAGATGGCCGCAGTGCGGGGCCTGGCTCATGCTCTCCTGCCCGCCCGCCACCACAATGGCGCTGTCGCCATTGCGGATCGCCTGATAGCCGAGCGCCACGGTGCGCAGGCCCGAGCCACAGAGCTGGTTCACCAGATAGGCTGTCTTTTCGACCGGAATGCCGGCGGCGACCGCCGCCTGGCGGCCGGGATTCTGCCCTTCGCCCGCCGTCAGGATCTGGCCGAGCACGACCTCGTCAACCTCGCCCGGCGCGACCTTGGCGCGGGAGAGGGCGCCTTCGATGGCAACCTTGCCGAGGATATGGGCCGGGAGGCTGGAAAGCCCGCCGTTGAAGGCGCCAATGGGGGTTCGCGCGGCGCCGACAATGACGACATCGGTCATGGTTTTCTCCTGTTGGCTGGCCTGGCTGGCGATCGCTTTTTCGACAATACCGGCCGCTTTGTTGCGGTGCAAGAAAGCCCCTGCCGGCGCAGCCAAAGGGCCAAGGGTTGCCACACTTCGCCCACTGCCTTGGCCCCCGTCATCATGCCGATATGGCCGGTGCCGGTTCGCAGGACCTCGCATGTGGGGATGGCCTGAGCCAGCGCCAAGGCCGAGGCGGGCGGCACGATCCGGTCCTGGTCGGGGATAACGGCGATGACGGGAAGCTGCAGATCGTTCGGCCTCACCGGCCGGCCCGCCAGCCGCCAGCGCCCGCGCGCCGTGGTGTTTTCGCCGTACCAGCCGGCGAGCGCCTCGCGTGCCACCAGTGCTGCGAGCGGCACGCCGTCATTCAGCCAATCCTCCAGTGCTACGAAGTGTCGCGCCTTTTCGGAAGCGGGATCAAGCGCAGCGAAGCCCAGGAATTTGCGCAGCACGAGGCTGGGGTCCAGTGCCGCGAACAGCGCCTGGATGACATCGACGGGAAGTTCGCCCAGCACGGCCAACAACGGTTCGAATTGCGCCGCCATGGCGCCGATCAGCGCCGACTGGGCAGCGCGCTCGGCATGAAAGTCCCAGGGCGTGGCAAGTAGAGCCAGGCCAGCCAGATCGCTCGCCCGCTGCAGGCCCAGCCCCAGGGCCAACAGGCCACCCATGCAGTAGCCGATGGCGATCGGCAGCGCTTCTTCCCGCTTTCGCACAGCGGTCAACGCACGGCCGAGCCGCCCAGTAATGTAATCGTCCAGGGAGAAAGCGCGTTCGGCGGC
>CAZQLF010000102.1:0-8098 GCA_964594035.1 uncultured Rhodospirillaceae bacterium
ACTTCGACCGCTGCATCGCGACGCCCGACATGATGGGCATCGTCGGCCGCCTCGGTAAGGTGCTCGGTCCGCGCGGCCTGATGCCGAACCCGCGTGTCGGCCCGGTGACGACTGATGTCGCCATCCGGATACAGGACCCCGAGGGCCGGAGGGTCGAATTCGCGGGTCTGGCCCATGCCGACGCGATCCATGACCCGGCCCGATGGGCTGTTCTGGATGGCGGTGAAGCTCACGACCCGATCGAGGCCCAGCCGGCGGAAAGCATAATCGAGCACGGCGCGCCCCGCTTCGGTGGCATAGCCCCGGCCCTGCCATGTCGCCGACAGGCGCCAGCCGATCTCCACCGCCGGGGTGAAGAAGGCTTCAAACGCAACATGGTTGAGCCCGCAGGAGCCGATCAGCGCGGCGCTGTCCTTGTCTTCCAGGGCCCAGATGCCGAAACCGTGCTCGGCGAAATGTGCCTCGTAGCGGTCGAGCGTGCGGTCGGAACCGGCGCGATTCAGCGGCGTCAGGAAGCGCAGCACCTCCGGCTCGGTATTGATGGCAAAGAACGGACTTCGATCCTGAGGCCGCCAAAGCCGCAAACGAAGCCGGGTGGTTTCGAGCTCCATGACCAAGGAAGACTCAGGCTACCGCAATGACTCGGGCGGGCGCGCCGGAGCCGCCGACAAAAGGCAACACACCGACAAAGATCGTCGATCCGCGCGCCGGCAGGCGGTCGAGATTGACGAGCCCCTCGAGATGCCAGACGCCATTGGGCAGGGTTGCGTGGCGGTGCACGGTGAAATCCTTGTCAGCGCCGGGATCGATGCCGACCGTATCGATGCCGATGCCAGTGATGCGGCGCTGCTCGATCAGCCAGAGTGCGGCCTCACGGCCGACGCCAGGAAAGCGCAACTTGCCCTCGCCATCGACAGTGATATAGCGCGCCGCATCGCGATAGCGCTGGCCCCAGCCGGTATAGACCAGCACAGCAGAGCCGGCGGCAATCGTGCCATGTTCGTCTTCGCTGCGCACAATGTCAGAAACACTCAGCGCATAGTCAGGATCCATCGCCGCTTCGCCAGCAATGTCGATGACCGCCAGCGGGCAAACGAGCCGATCCGCCGGGATCTGATCCACTGTCTCTGCCCCATCGACGAAATGCGCCGGCGCGTCGAGGTGCGTCCCGGTGTGCTCATAAAGATGAACCGCCCGGGCGAAACAGCCATGGTCGGCATGGTTCTCCACCGTCGTGAATTCCGGTGGATGCGAACCCGGCCAGACAATGGTCGACGGGCCATAGGGTTGGGTCAGATCGATCACGGGCATCGCGCAGCGCCCTCCCTCGGTTGGGCTGGCTGAACCGTCGCCTTGAAACACCGCCGATAGCAAGCGATATGAGAGGGACCAACCTCTCGGGGAGCGGCCGTTAACGGCGGCTGGTCGGGTATGGTGCAATATATTGTTCTCATTGCCGGCGGCCTGCTGATTCTGGCTCTGCTGATCGGTTTCTTTCGTTCGCTTTGGCAGTCCATGCCGCGGCGCCGCACACCTGGCAGCGGCACCGATTGGGAGAACAAGGGCAACGACTATGCGGGGGGCTGGGACGGCGGCGGCGGCCACCACCCGTAATTCACGGGCTTGTCTTTTTTGCCCCGCCCGGCCTCAAATACGGGAGTGCGATCCGCGGTCGGGGCGGCCGCCGATAGTTGAGTCCCTTTTCAACCCAGGAGGCTTCCAATGACATCCATGCGTTTGGCCCTGCTCGGGGGCATTGCCGTTCTTTCCGGCATGCTCGCCCTCGGTCTCGCCCGGCCCGCCGCCGCCGACATGATCGGCAATTGCGAGCTGACGGGCCAGAAGGGCCAGTTCCCCCTGACTCCCGCGGTCGCCGGCCAATTGACGGTGGAGGTCAACCTGCCTTCGCCCGGCTGGTGGAACGGCGACACGCCCGACACCATCAAGGACGGCTATGAATACTGCATGGCCGCCAACATTGCGCACCGCGCCGGCCTCGATAAAGTTGCGGTAACCAACGTCGCCTGGGACGCGCTGGTGGCGGGCCAGACCAAGGCCTTCGACCTGGCGTTGTCGGAAATCTCCATCACCGATGAACGCAAGAAGGTCGTCGATTTCTCGGTGCCCTATTTCAGCTCCGATATCGGCATCCTGGTGAACAAGGACCTGAAGGTCGATGGGCCCACCATGAAGGGACTGCGCATCGGCGTGCAGACCGCCACGACCGGTGCGGATTTCGTCACCGGCAAGCTGAAGCCGCAGCCGGAGGTGAAGCAGTTCCCCGATACGCCCAGCATGTGGGCTGCCCTTGCCGCCAACCAGATCGATGCGGCCATGACCGATACGGCCATCGTGCTGGCCCAGGCGAAGCAAACAAACGGCGCCCAGGTGGTCGTCGGCCAATACTCGACCGGCGAGACCTATGGCGCACTTTATCCCAAGGGCTCGGCCAACGCGGCGACGTTGGACAAAATCATCCAGGCTCTGATCGATGATGGCACGCTGAAGCAGCTGTCGGCCAAGTACCTGGCGGCAGCCTGGGGCACCGATCCGTCAACGGTTCCCTACTTCCAGCCCTGATCCAGGGGTGATAGCACCAAACGAAATCGCCGGCCGATGACCTCGGCCGGCGGCCGTACGCCTGAAACGTCAGGGGCACGCGCCGGCGAGCGGCAATGGCGCGCCGCCTTGCGGCCTACCGATCCCACCAGCTGGGCGCTGACGGCGCTCGGCGTGGCGGCGCTGACGGTGGCCTCCGCCTGGGGCACGCTGCATGGCGTTCGTGGCGCGCTCGCCACCCTTGACCAGGGCGGCATCCTCGCCGATTCGATCCTGATCCTGTTCGCCATAGGGGCCGCCTGCCTGATGCTGCCAGCGCTGCGCAGTTATCTGGTCGCAAGCCGCGCCCGCGAGGCGCTGGGCAAAGGCGAGATCATCGCTGCGCGCGTCGCCGGGGCCGAAGCCCGCAGTCTTGCCTGGTACAGCTTCGGCTTCGCCGGCGCTCTGATGCTGATCCTGATGGTGATCCAGTTCCTGATCGCCAACAACCTCGCCGTCAGCCGCACCTTTTTTATGCTGCCGCTCATCTTCAGCACCTTCATGCTGGTGCTGAAGGCCTTCTGGACCAACGTCTACATCTTCGTCGTGGCCGAGGTGCTGGTGCTGATCTGGGGCCTCGTCATCGCGCTGGCGCGGCTGGCCCCGGGCCCGGGGGGATGGCCAATCCGCGTGATGGCGACCCTCTATGCCGATATCTTTCGCGGCCTGCCGGCCATCATCAACATCTACCTCATCGGCTTCGGCATTCCACTGACGCGGCTACCGATCCTGCAGGACCTGTCGCAGGAATCCTTCGCCATCATGGCGCTGACCCTGACTTATGGCGCCTATGTCGCCGAGGTTTATCGCGCTGGCATCGAAAGCATTCACTGGAGCCAGGCGGCGGCGTCGCGCTCGCTCGGTCTTTCCTATATGCAGACCATGCGCCACGTCATCGTGCCCCAGGCAGTGCGGCGCATCATTCCGCCGCTGCTGAACGATTTCATCGGCCTACAGAAGGATACGGCACTGGTCAACGTCATCGGCACCATCGACGCCTTCAACCAGTCAAAGATCATCGCCAGCAACCACTTCAACCTATCGCCGGTGACGACGGTGGCGATCCTGTTCGTCGTCGTCACCATTCCCCAGGCCCGCTTCGTCGACAAGCTGGTGGAGCGCGATCAGCGGCGCATGCGCGCCGGCGGCGGTTGAGGAAAGGGCGCCCGTGGCGCTGCCCCAATGGCACTCATAGAAATCCGCGACATTCACAAGCGCTTCGGTGAGCACACGGTGTTCAAGGGTCTCACCCTGGAAGTCGCCGAACACCAGGTCGTATGCCTGATCGGTCCCTCGGGCTGCGGCAAATCCACCCTGCTTCGCTGCATCAACGGCCTGGAACAGATCGAATCCGGCGAGATCCGCATCCATGGCGACCGGATGACCGGGCCGGGCGTCGACGTCAACGCGCTGCGCCGCGATGTCGGCATCGTCTTCCAGAGCTTCAACCTGTTCCCGCATATGAGCGTGCTGGAGAATGTGATCCTGGCGCCAACCTGCGTGCTGCACCTGCCCAAGGCCGAGGCCGAAGCCCGGGCCATGGCGCTGCTGAAGCGCATCGGGCTGGAGCACAAGGCGCGCGAATATCCCGATCGTCTTTCGGGCGGCCAGCAGCAGCGGGTCGCGATCGTGCGCGCCCTCGCGATGGGCCCGATGATCATGCTGCTGGACGAGATCACCTCGGCGCTCGACCCCGAGTTGGTCTCCGAGGTGCTCGCCATCGTGCGCGATCTCGCGGCCGAAGGCATGACCATGCTGCTCGCCACCCACGAGATGGGCTTTGCCCGGGAAGTCGCGAGCAAGGTCTGCTTTCTCTATGACGGCCTGGTGCATGAGGAAGGTCCGCCGGCAGAGATTTTCGAGCATCCGCGCGAGGAACGGACCCGCGCCTTCCTGAAGCGCATCATCGAGGCCGGGCGGCTTTGAGCGGCGCTACTCCGCCGCTTTGCCGGCGCTCTTCTGGCCCTGCACGGCAAAGAAGGATGCCGATTTCGGCTGCTGCGGCAATTCGATCGGACCTTCCATCATCCGGGCAAAGCGCGTGGCCTTGCCGCGCACGATCATGCCTTCGCTGGGATTGGCCATGGGGTTGCGCGCCAGCGGGAAGGCATCGGCGGCACTGTAGACGCAGATATAGAGCGCGCGAGAGCGGTCGCTGCGATTGGCTTCCGAGCCATGGGCGAGGCGCGTGTGCATCAGGCAAACACTGCCCGCGGGCCCGATCGCCGGAATCTGCTGCGCCTTTAGTTCGGATGCCTTGCCTTCCTCGATGGAGCCGGTGAAGCGGTTATCCTCGAACAGCGAGTAGATCGGACCCTTGTGGGAACCCGGCACCACCATCAGCGCGCCGTTATCCGCCGTCACCTCGTCGATGAAGATGAGTGCCGTGATGAGATCGTCGTTGGTGTGCGGCGTATAGGCGAAGTCCTGGTGATAACCCACTTCCGTGTTGCTGCCCGGCAGCTTCAGATTGATCTTGCAGTGGTGGAATTTCACATCCGGCCCGATGAGATCGGCCACCATATCGACCGCGCGGGCCTTTTCCATCGCCTCGCGAAAGGCAGGCGCGATATCGGAGGGGTTGTTGACGCGCCGCAACGCCGGCCGGTCGGCGCGATGCTCCTCGCCCATGTCGAAACGCGGGCGGCCATCCAGCGTGGGTGAGCCAAAGGGCTCGCGATGGCCGCGGCTTTCCTCGACCCAGTCGGCGATCTGCGCGCGCATGGCAGCGAGCTGCTGCGAGCTGATGGCATCTGGCACCACCAGGTAGCCGTCATGCCAGAACTTTTCGATCTCGAATTTGGTCAGAGCCATGCGCGCCTCCCTTCCCGCAACTGTAACACAGACCAACCGGACTGCCGCAGAACCCGATTACCTTGGCCTCAGGTAGTGCACTCGAGCGGCTGTTTCACCCATTGCGGGTTTGCCCCCAGCCCAATGTAGAATGCGGCGCCATGCGCTTCTCCTCTTCATGGTTGCGAATTGTCATAGCGGGCTGTCTCGCCGGGGCTGCCTTTTTCGACAGGCAAGCCGGCGCGGAGGATATACCCACCCACGTGGTCCGCGCCATTCGTGGCGGAAGCGAGATCGAGTACCTGGGCGTGATCGACATCGGGGCTGCGCAGGAACTGGGCAAAGTCCTTTCGGCCAATCCTCAGTCAACAATACTGCATCTCAACAGTCCTGGCGGTGAAGTGACGGAGGCCTACCGGATGATCGAGGAGGTCCGCGATCGTCACCTCATCACGACAGTCGACAAATATTGCGACTCCGCCTGCACCCTCGTCTTCCTCGCCGGCCGTCAGAGGTTGATCGCACCAGGCGCAAAGCTTGGGTTCCACCAGCCATGGATCGTCGGGATGACCAGTGCGGAGGTCGCGACGATCGATCAACGCGACCGGCGCTACATGCAGGGGCTGGGCATTCCGTCCTGGTTTATCGACAAGGCCTACTCAACTCCAAACGAGTCGGCCTGGTACCCGACGTCGAGCGAACTCATGGCTGCAGGTGTCATCAACGGCGTGACAGACCGGTATGTCATATCGGTCGGCGGTTACCAGAATACCGCGGGAAATGATGAATTTGCCTTCGCCCAGTTCATGGAAGCGGCCCGCAAACATGATCCCGCCGGCTATCAGGTCATCCATCAGCATCTGTTGAAGACGCTTGCCCAGGGCGATCTCTCCTACAGCATTGCCTATGACGAAGTGGTTTTGAATTACATCACCGCCTTCATGGCGCATTCGGAGGATCCTGCGGTCATCGCCTACATCACAGTCTTTTCCGAAACACTTGACCGCCTGGCGGAGCACGCTCCCGATGCCTGCTATACGGCGCTTTCTGGAGCGACAGCTGACTCGTCCAGAGATTTAATGACCGCTATCGGATCTGTTGATTCACGCAGGCTGTCCTACGCCATGCTGAGATCGGCAACCAACGGAGCGGAGAACTATCTGCCCATTCCTTCCTCGGCGGCTGTGGAGGCGCCGCTAGGAAAGATCCTCAAGGATTTGCATGACAAGCATCCGGGGGAGCTCGACGCCCTCGGGCATCCGCAAACCGCCAGCCATGTCGACTACTGCAGGGCGCATGCGCGCATAATGGACGAAATCCTGCAGCTTCCGGAGGATCAGCAGGCGCCCGTCGCGCGCTACCTCATGGCCCTCGATTCCAATTCGCATGCAACGGCAACCGGTTCGAACGGCGGCTCGGGCGGCTCGTCCTCTCCTACGATGTCGCCTCTGCCGTTGCACCTGCGCTCTGACAAATGATCCCTTGGGAATTTTCATGGTTCGGCTGAGAGACATAATTGCGGTCGTCGCGCTCGTGCTTTCGCTTGCAATCGGCGCGGCACGGGCAGACCCCGATTACAAGATCACGACCCTGCCGGGTGGCACCGAGATCGAGTATTCGGGAATCATCGAGTACGGTTCCAGCACCGCGTTGCGTAGCGCACTTGACGACAATCCCGGGGTCAAGGTGCTGCATCTGCTGAGCCGGGGTGGAAGCGTTTACTGGGCGCGCCAGATGCAGAACCTGGTGCGTGACCGGAAACTCATCACCGTCATCGACAGCCGCTGTATGTCGGCATGCACCTTTGTCTTCCTCGCCGGGGTCGAACGCTATCTGGCGCCAGGCGCCAAACTGGGTTTCCATCGGGAAAGCGGCGACGGCCAAAGCGCAGCCGAGATCAACATGGTCGAGGAATCCGATGCGCAATCCATGCGCGCCATGGGCATTTCCAGCGCCTTCATCGACAAGGCGTTCTCCACCCCCAGCAGCGATATCTGGATCCCCGGCGAAGACGAACTCAAGAGCGCCCATGTCATCACCGGCGTCACCTCGCGCTTTGTGACACCGGAGGATGCCAAGCTCGCGGCGAACCTGGCAGAACAGGTCCTGACATCCAATCCGTACACGATCCTCGAGACGAGCGACGCAGCCCGATTCAAGACGATCGGCGACAAGACCCGCGACCTGTTGGGCAAACTGCCCGCCCTTCCCGATATCCTGCCCCTGCCGAGCCGCGAGGTGGCGCCTCTGGTGTGGAGTTATTGGGGGCTCGCCAGCGACGGCCTCGCGCTGGAATTCGGCCGCGCCTTCCAATCCTATCTTGCCAAGCTGAACGCGAAGAATCCGGAAGAGTGCTATCTGATCTTCTTCGCCGGACGCGCGCCGAGCGACTTCAAGTCCAGCGAGATTCTGACCGGCGCTGATTTCGCCGACTTCGCCGATGTCCAGGCTCGCATGATCGCCGATGGCGCGGTCCACAAGGCGGTCACGCCCGCCGAAACCGATATCAAGACGGCGCGCGATGATATGTGGAATGTCTTCAAGGGCCGCTATCCCAGCCTGGTCAAGACGCTGGACAATCTCGATTCCAGCAATATCGACCACCAGCAAGCCTGCGCTGCCGTAACCGGAATGCTGGATGCGGTGCTGACCCTGCCGCCCAGCCGCGGCGGCCCGCTGCTGCGCTATATCTTCCGGCCGGATTGAG
>CAZQLF010000103.1:0-8052 GCA_964594035.1 uncultured Rhodospirillaceae bacterium
CTCGACCGACCGGCCGGCCAAGTTCATGGGCATGCATTTCATGAACCCGGTGCCGCTGATGCAGCTGGTCGAGCTGATCCGGGGCCTCGCCACCGACGACGAAACCTTCGGCGCCGTGCGCGATCTGGCGGAAAAATTCGGCAAGACCGTGGCGATGGCGGAGGATTTCCCCGCCTTCATCGTCAACCGCATCCTGCTGCCGATGATCAACGAGGCGGTCTATACGCTCTATGAGGGCGTGGGTTCGGTTGAAGCCATCGACACCGCCATGCGGCTCGGCGCCAACCACCCCATGGGCCCGCTGGAGCTGGCGGATTTCATTGGCCTCGACACCTGCCTTGCCGTCATGCAGGTGCTCTACGACGGGTTGGCCGACAGCAAGTACCGCCCCTGCCCGCTGCTGGTGAAATATGTCGAGGCCGGATGGCTCGGCCGCAAATCCAAGCGCGGCTTCTACGACTACAGCGGCGACAAGCCGATTCCGACGCGCTAATTCGGCTCCGCCCGATGGGCGAGAAGCTGGAGCGAAACCGGCGTCACATCGGGCGTGGGTGCCGGGGCGACCGGTGCGGGCGCCTTTGGCGCACCCTTCAGGTAATAGCTGATCAGGGCGATCGCTTCGGGCGTATCCCATTCGGTAGCGCCCACCAAGGCGCCCACCGCACGCCCGTCAGGCCCGACCAGAAAGCTGGTCGGCAGGCCCCGTACCGAGAAGCGCTCGGCAATGTGATTGCTGGGATCGACATAGACGCCGAGGTGCTGGATGCGATGTTTGTCGTAGAAATCCGTCACCATGGGGGCACCGCCGCGGTCGACGGAGACGGGAAGCACGACGAAATCCGCCCCGCCAAGGGTCGCCTGCAGCCGGTCGAGCGACGGCATCTCGGCAACACAGGGCCCGCACCAGGTCGCCCAGAGATTGAGCAATACATATTTGCCGCGAAAATCCGCCAGGCTCAGGGAATGGCCGGCCAGATCGGCGAAGCCATCGTCGGGCGTTGGCAATGAGGGATCGATCCGGCTAAAGTTTTCCACCGAGCCCGCGATGGGGGGACCCGATTGGTCGGCCGCCTGTTGACCAGCCATTGCGGCGGGGACCAACAGCAGCGCCGCCATGAGGGCGAAGAAACCGGCGGTGGAAAGAGCCAAGCGTTTGAGCATCAAGAAGAATCCTTCCACAACGGCCCGTGCGCAAAAGGGATCGGCCGCTGGCGACAAGCAGGCCGCCAACGCCATGTGGGGCGGCCGCTTCGCCGGCGGACCGGCGGCGATCATGCAGCAGATCAACGCCTCCATCGAGGTCGACCGGCGGCTCTATGCCCAGGACATCGCCGGCAGCCGGGCCCACGCGGCCATGCTGGTGCGCCAGGGGATCATCCGTCAAGCCGATGGCGAGGCGATCGACCAGGGTCTCGCGCGCATCGAAAGGGAAATTGCCGAAGGCCGCTTCGAATTCAAGGCCGCTCTCGAGGACATTCATATGAATGTCGAGGCGCGGCTCGCCGAGCTGATCGGCGCGCCCGCCGGTCGGCTGCACACGGCGCGCTCGCGCAACGACCAGATCGCCACCGACTTCCGGCTCTGGCTGCGCGAGACGATTGATGCCTTGATCGTCGACCTCAAGGCGCTGATCGCAGCGTTGATCGACCGCGCCGAGGAGAACGCCGGCACCATCATGCCGGGCTTTACCCATCTGCAACTCGCCCAGCCGGTGACCTTCGGTCATCACCTGATGGCCTATGTCGAAATGCTGGGCCGCGATAGCGGCCGGCTGGCCGATGCCAGGCGACGCCTTAATGAATCGCCGCTCGGCGCCGGTGCGCTTGCCGGCACCAGCTTTCCCATCGACCCGCATATGACCGCCAAGGCCCTCGGATTCTCCCGGCCCATGGCCAATTCCATGGATGCAGTCGCCTCACGCGACTTCGCTCTGGAGTTCCTCTCTGCCGGCGCCATCCTCGCCAGCCACCTCTCGCGCTTCGCCGAGGAACTGGTACTGTGGACCAGCGACGGGTTTCGCTTCGTCGCGCTGGGCGATGCCTTCACTACCGGCAGCTCGATCATGCCCCAGAAGCGCAATGCCGATGCGGCGGAGCTCGTGCGCGGCAAGGCGGGCCAGGCAGTGGGCGCGCTCATTCAATTGCTGACCGTGATGAAGGGTCTGCCGCTGACCTATGGCAAGGATATGCAGGAGGATAAGCAGCCGGTGTTCCTCGCCGTCGACAATCTTCATCTCTCGCTTGCCGCCATGACCGGCATGGTGCGCGACCTGACGGTGAATGCCAAAGCCATGCGCAAAGCCTGCGATCGCGGTTTCATGACCGCTACCGACCTCGCCGACAACCTGGTACGCCGCCTCGACCTGCCGTTCCGCGAGGCCCATCACATCGCCGGCGGCCTGGTGCGCCTGGCGGAGGCGAAGGGCTGCGCGCTGTCCGATCTTTCGCTCACCGAGATGAAGCGTATCGAACCGCGCATCGATGAGGCGATCCGCGGCGCCCTCAGCGTCGAAGCGGCCGTCGCCAGCCGGACCAGCTTCGGCGGGACGGCACCGGATAATGTGCGCCGCGCGGCCGTATCCGCACGGGAGCGTTTGCTGTGAGAATCGCAGCCCTCATGTTCTGCGCGCTGCTCGCCCTTTCGGCCTGCGGGAAGAAGGGCGATCCCGATCCGCCGGTGCCGGATAACTTTCCCCATCAATACCCAAAGGAGGAGGTGCTGCCGGAATTGAAGAGCTCGTCAGGGATTCCTGTATTGCCAAAACCTGAACAACCACTCTCGCCACTGACGCCATTCCAAACTTCGCCATGAGCCATTTCCGTTACGTCAACGGCACCTTGCATGCTGAGGAGGTGCCGCTTGACCGGCTCGCGGCTGCCATCGGCACGCCCTTCTATTGCTATTCCAGCGCGGGCCTGAGCGAGCGTTATCGCGCCTTCGCTCAGGCGTTCGACGGCCGGCGCGCGATGATCTGCTATTCGCTGAAGGCCAATTCGAACCAGGCGGTGATCACAACGCTCGCCAAACTCGGTGCCGGCGCCGATGTGGTTTCCGAGGGCGAAATGCGCCGGGCACTCGCCGCCGGCATTCCGCCCGCCCACATCGTCTTCGCCGGCGTGGGCAAGACGGAAAAGGAAATGGCGGCAGGTCTCGATGCGGGCATCCACCAGTTCAATGTCGAATCACTGCCGGAGCTGGAACTGCTGGACCGCATCGCCCGCGCCAAGGGTAGCCGCGCGCGGGTGGCGCTGCGGGTTAATCCCGATGTCGACGCTCGCACCCACAAGAAGATCGCCACCGGCAAGGCCGAGAACAAGTTCGGGGTCGAACTGAGCAAGGCGCGCGAGATCTACGCCAGGGGCGCTGCCATGGCCGGCATCGAAATGCAGGGGCTGGCAGTGCATATCGGCTCGCAATTGACCGACCTCGCTCCCTACCGCGCGGCCTTCTCTAAAATTGCCACATTGTGCGCCGAGCTTAGGCGCGATGGACAACACGTCGGCACGCTCGACCTCGGCGGCGGCATCGGCATTGCCTATCGCGACGAACCCGCACCGGCCATCGAGGATTATGGCCGTGTGGTGGACGAGACCGTGGGCAATCTCGGCTGCCGCCTGGTGTTCGAGCCGGGCCGTTGGATCGTCGGCCCCGCCGGCGTGCTGGTAACGCGGGTGATCTATGTCAAACCGGGCGTGGAGCGCAGTTTTGTCATTGTCGATGCGGCCATGAACGATCTGATCCGCCCCACCCTCTATGACGCCTATCACCCGATCTTGCCGGTGATCGAGCCTGCTTCCGATGCCGCGGTGAAGCGTTTCGACGTGGTAGGGCCGGTCTGCGAGACCGGAGATTTCTTCACCCATGAGCGGCCCTTGCCGCCTGTCGCAGCCGGCGATCTGCTGGTGTTGAGCCAGGCGGGCGCCTATGGCGCAGTGATGGCCTCGCAATACAACACCAGGCCGCTGATTGCAGAGGTGATGGTCGACGGCCGCCATCACGGAATTGTCAGGGCGCGGCCCAGTTATGATGATATAATTCAAATGGATAGCCTGCCCGCTTGGCTCCGGAACGAGGGGATCTAGGGGTCGGCTCGAAGGAGTGAGATTTGGCGCAAGCCGCCGCTCAGCGCGATCTGCACAAGGAAGTCAGCCAACGCCGCAAGATTCCGGTGACCCGCACCCGGCTGAGCCTGGTTCGCCTCGGCTTGCTGTGGGAACAGGCCTGGCCAGCCCTGTGGCCCGCTGCGGCGCTCGCCGGATTGTTTGCGGCGCTGGCGCTGCTCGACGTCTTTTCGCTGCTCGAAGGCTATGTCCATATCGGCGTGCTGGCCGTGCTGGCAGCCGCATTCCTCTTTCTTCTCTGGCGGGGCCTGCGCGGACTTAGGCTGCCCAATGACGCCGCCGCGCGCCGCCGTCTGGAGATCGTCAACGAGCTTGCGCACCGCCCGCTTGCGACGTTGGAGGATCAGCTGGCCGGCGGGCGTGCCGATCCGGCGGCAGCCCAGCTCTGGGAACTGCACCGCCGGCGCGTGCGCGAAAAGCTCGGTCGCCTGCGCATCGGACTTCCCGCCGGCGGTCTGGCGCTGCGCGATCCCTATGCGTTGCGCGGCATCGTGGTGCTGTTGCTGGCGTTGGGCCTTGCCGTGGGCTGGAGCGATGGCGGCGATCGCCTCAGCCGCGCTTTCCACCCCACATTCGCCCCGCCGCTGCCCGCGGCGCCGCCACGCCTCGATGTCTGGGTGACGCCGCCCGCCTACACCAACCTGCCGCCAGTGTTCCTCGCCGCTGTCGATCCATCGGCTGCACCCTTGAGCGTCCCGCAGGGCAGCGAAGTGCTGGCCCAGGTGCAGGGGGGCAGCGGGGCCAGCGAACTGCGCCTCGGCAAGGCGATCGCCAAGTTCGACACCATCGGCGAAGGCACGTTCCGGGCCACCGGCAAGATCGAAGACGGCGACCGTCTTTCCGTGCTGCAGGACGGCAAGGAGGTTGCCGGTTGGCCCTATAAGGTGATCGACGATCAGGCCCCGCTGGTGGCGTTCACCCAGCCGCCCTCGGAAACTGAGCGCCATGCGCTCAGGCTCGACTATGCCGCCAGCGACGATTACGGGATCGCCAAAGTGCAGGTGACGATCACCCGGCGCGACGAAGCGGGCGAAGCAGTCCCGCTTCCCGGCATGCCGAGCAAGATCGTCATCGATCTGCCCGCCGCCAGCACCGACCCGCGGGTTGCCCGTGGCGTGACTTTCCGCGATTTGACAGCCCACCCCTGGGCGGGAACACCAGTCAGGCTGATGCTGGTTGCCCGAGATGCGATCGGCCAGACGGGCAGCGCGCAACCAGTCGATATCCTGCTGCCGGAGCGTCCCTTCAACAATCCGGTGGCAAAGATGATCATCGAGCAGCGCCGCCTGCTGACTCTGCAGCCGGAGAATCGCGTGGCCGTCGCCCGGCGGCTGTTCGCCATCGGCAATGACGCGCCCGCCTATCAGGGTGATGTGGTGGTGACGCTGGCGCTACGCATCGCCGGGCGGCGGCTGATCGCCGACAAGACGGGCGCTGGCATCCCTGAGGTGCAGGAGCTGATGTGGCAGACAGCGATGCGTCTTGAGGAAGGCAGCATCTCCGCCGCCGAGATGGCGCTGCGCGCTGCCGAGCAGGCTCTCCAGGAGGCGCTGGATCGCGGCGCTTCCGACGAGGAGATCGAGAAGCTGATGAACGATCTCCAGCAGGCGATGAACCAGTTCCTCGACGCCCTGACCCAGCAGGCGATGAAGAATTCGCCCAACGGGCAGATTCCGCCCGATACCGCGCGCCAGATGACCCTGCAGCGCGAAGATCTGCAGCGCCTGCTGGACAAGGCGCGCGAGATGGCGCGCGGCGGTGCCCGCGATGCTGCCCGCCAGATGCTTTCCCAGCTCCAGGATATGCTGGAGAATCTGCGGATGAACCCGCAGGCCCAGCAGGTGGACCCGGCTGAACGCCAGGCACAGGAAGTGATGCGCGACCTGAGCGATCTCGCGCGGCGCCAACAAAACCTGCTCGACAAGACCTATCGCGATTCCCAGCAGCTGGCACCGGGCCAGCAGTCGCCCAACGCCCCGGGCTGGGCCCAGGAACAGGGCGAGCTCCAGGGCAAGCTGCAGCAGCTCAACAAGCGCTTCAACGATCTGCTGGGCGGCGTACCGCAGCAGTTCAACGAGGCGGGCCGCGAGATGGGCCGTGCCGAGGATTCGCTGCGCGAAGGCTTCCCCGGTGGTGCCGTTGAGCCCCAGACTCGCGCCCTGCAGGATCTCCAGCAGGGCCAGGCCGACATGATGAAACAGCTGGTCGAGCGCTTCGGCCGCCAGCCCGGCCGCCCGAATTCCAACCGCCTCGACCAGTTCGGCCAGTCGCAGGATCCTCTCGGCCGTTCGCTACCCGGTGCCGGCCAGATGGATACCGGTGACGTCAAGGTGCCGGACAAGTCCGATCTGCAGCGTGCCCGGGAGATCCTGGATGAGCTGCGCCGGCGCTCCGGTGAAAGCGATCGCCCGCGTTATGAGCTGGACTATCTCGACCGCCTGCTGAAGCGGTTCTAGTTCTAAACTTTAGCCACCCCCACCCCAGCCCGCGCCATCAGCTCGCGCGCCTTTGGCGCGCAGGGGGCGGGGGATTTCTTTGAGCGCATCGATCAGCCGAGGATGACACGCGTTATCTTGTCCCCGCCCCTTGATGGGGGCGGGTCAGGGTGGGGGTGAAATCAATAGACTGGCTGTTATCGACTCTGTTGCCTGCTGCCCTAAATCGCCCCTGTCGCGGCGGCACCAAAAGCCGTCGCCGGTCACCTTGCCCGTCGCGCGAGGGACTACTATCGTCCAGCCACGATTTTTTTCAGGCGGGCGGGCATTCCCCAGGGAGATCTCCCATGAACCATGACGTCATCGTCACCTGCGCCGTGACCGGCGCCGGCGATACCGTTGGCAAGCATCCGGCCATTCCGGTGAGTCCGAAGCAGATCGCCGATGCGGCGATCGAGGCGGCCAAGGCCGGCGCCTCCGTCGCCCATATGCATGTGCGCGATCCCAAGACCGGCAAGGGCAGCCGCGAGACGGCGCTCTATCGCGAGGTCGTCGAGCGGGTGCGCGACAGCGGTGTCGACATCGTCATCAATCTGACCGCTGGCATGGGCGGCGATCTTGAAGTCGGTGCGGGCGAAAAGCCGATGGCGTTCGGCCCAGGCACCGATCTGGTCGGCGCACTGGAGCGGTTGGCCCATGTCGAGGAGTTGCTGCCGGAAATCTGCACGCTGGATTGCGGCACGCTGAACTTCGGCGACGGCAATTCCATCTTTGTCAGCACACCCATCCAGCTGCGCGACGGGGCCAAAAAGATCCGTGCGCTCGGCGTAAAGCCGGAACTCGAAGTCTTCGATACCGGCCATCTCTGGTTTGCCAAGCGCATGATGGAGGAAGGCCTGCTGGAGGATCCGCCGATGTTCCAACTCTGTCTCGGCATTCCCTGGGGCGCACCGGCCGAGCCAGGCGTGATGAAAGCCATGGCCGACATGCTGCCGGCCAAGGCCGTGTGGGCAGGCTTCGGCATCGGCCGCAACCAGATGCCGATGGTGGCGCAGGCGATCCTGCTGGGCGGCAATGTGCGCGTCGGCCTCGAGGACAACATCTGGCTGGAGAAGGGCGTCTATGCCAGCAACGGCACGCTGGTGCAGCGCGCCATCGAGATCATCCGCCTGATGGGTGCGCGCGTGCTGACGCCCGCGGAAGCGCGCAAGAAGATCGGCCTGAAGGCTCGCAGCTAGGGGCGCACAACCAAGGCGCCCAACCAGACAGCATACGAAGGAAAGGATTTAGCGATGCCCGGTGCGAAGGACATTCGCCTTGTCGCCATTGTCGGCGGCGGCGTGATCGGCGGCGGCTGGGCGGCGCGCTGCCTCGCTCATGGCCTCGACGTGGTGGCCAGCGATCCCGCACCCGGCGCCGAGGAAAAGCTGCGCGCCACCGTTGCCAATGCCTGGCCGGCCTTGACTCGCGTCGGCCTCAAACACGATGCCGACCAG
>CAZQLF010000104.1:0-2072 GCA_964594035.1 uncultured Rhodospirillaceae bacterium
TTTTGGGACACTGGGGGAAGTTGATTTTTGGTTGGGGATAGGACTTGGCTGAGACCGCGAAAAGGGCGTTGGTTACGGCGACAAGCAACAGGCTCTTCATAGCTTCCTCCCTTTGGTTTTTCTTGGGCCTTCCCTTGCCCTAATCCATCCGGCGGCCCCGAAGGCGCTAAAGCAGTACCGCGAGGATGATGAACAAACCGACAAACGTGCCCTGCCAATAGGGATCGACGCCCGCCAGCAGCAGGCTGTTGCGGATCACCTCGATCAGGGCAGCACCGATGAAGGCGGCATAGGCCCCGCCCTCGCCGCCGCTGAGGTTGGCCCCACCGATCACCGTCGAGGCGATGACGCGCAGCTCATAGCCGATACCGATGCCGTTGGTGACGGAACCCAGCCAGCCGACCGTGAGGATCGCGGAGATCGCCGTCATCAGGCCCGAGAGCACGTAGACCGAAAGCTTCAACCGGTCGACAGGCACGCCGGCAAGGCGGGCAGCGACTTCATTTCCGCCAACCGCGTAGAGATGGCGGCCCCAGCGCGTGAAGCGCAGCACGAAGGCCATGATCAGCGTCAGCAGCACCAGGACAATCACCGGATTGGCAACTCCCAGCGTCTTGCCGCCGCCCAGTTCGATCAGCAGCTTCTGGTCATGGCCGAACTGATACAAGAATTTGTTGTTGGAGATGGCGAGCGCCAGGCTTCGCCCGATGCTGAGCATGCCGAGCGTCACCACGAAGGGCGACAGCCTGAGATAGGCGATCAGATAGCCGTTGAACAACCCGCAGGCCACCCCGGTCAGAATGGCGGCGCTCGCGGCAAACCAGAAGGAATAGTCCCCGGTCATAAAGAGGCCGAGCACGATACCGCACACCGCGAGAACGGAACCGACGGAAAGGTCGATGCCGCCGGTGATCATGACCGCGACCTGGCCCAGCGCGATGATGGCGATGAAGGCAAAGTTTCGTGTGACGTTGAAGAAGTTCTCTTCCTTCCAGAACGCCTTGCTGAAGGAAGGCTCTATCAGCGTCATGGCAACGGGGATCAGGAACACGGCGATGGTGACCCAGAAGGCCTGCTTGGCGATCAGCCGTTGCCAGGTGCCCGGGCGGGCCGGTGCCAGTGCTTCCATCTGGCCACCCGCGCTCATCTAGGCTGCCTGGATGGCGCCGGTGATGAGGCCCGTGACCTCCTCCGGCGAACTCTGGCCGATGGGTTTGTCGGCGACTTTGTGGCCGCGACGCAGCACGACAATGCGATCCGATACGGAAAAAACGTCGGGCATGCGGTGGCTGATCAATAACACGGCGATGCCCTGGTCGCGCAGCCGGCGCAGCAGGTCGAGCACCTCGGCGACCTGGCGCACGCTGATCGCCGCCGTGGGCTCGTCCATCAGTACGATCTTGGCCTTCGACAGGTGGGTTCGCGCAATCGCCACCGCCTGGCGCTGTCCGCCGGACATGGCGCCCACCGCCTCACCGGGCCGCGTCTCGGATTTGAGCTCGGCGAACAACTCACGAGAACGTTGATGCATGGCGCGGTCGTCGAGCAGCTTGAACGGCCCGATGCGGCGCATCTGTTCGCGGCCGAGAAAAACGTTGGCCGCGGCGCTCAGGTTGTTGCAGAGCGCCAGGTCTTGATAGACCACCTCAATGCCGGCGGCACGCGCATCGACCGGCTTGTGAAAATGCACCGTCTTTCCTTCAAGCGTGATCTCGCCGGCCGACGGTGGAAAATTGCCGGCAATCACCTTCACCATGGTCGACTTGCCGGCGCCGTTGTCGCCCATCAACCCCACGATCTCACCCGCCTCAAGGTGGAAATCGACCCTGGCCAGCGCCTCGATGCCGCCGAAATGCTTGGATATCGATTTGAGATCAAGCAATGCCACCCGACTTCTCCTCCCTGGCGCCGGCGTCGCTGAACGAGGCCGGCTTTTCGGAACCGAGATCAAGCACGCCGCGGATGGGTGCCTCCGCCGCCCAGAACGGCCCAGGTGATGGCGAGGACCATAAACCACTCGCGCCCCCATTACCGGGTTGTGGGACTAAAACTTTGAGGTCACAGATCCAGCA
>CAZQLF010000104.1:2082-8047 GCA_964594035.1 uncultured Rhodospirillaceae bacterium
TGGCCCCGCGCCGCGTTCGGCGCGGGCAGCGCATTCCCGAGGCAATATATTTCGCGTCGATGAGAACCAGAATTTGCTACGGCGTGTTCTCACCTCATGCGCTATTCCATCCGACAGATAAATTCACAAGGCGAGCTGTGGCTCGTCCGGACCACAAAGAAGGGGGTATGGGGCGCCCAGGAACGTGCCATTGCCTTCTTTCGCCGGCCAACAGCCACACGCTGGGTCGACCGCCTTGCCGCGACCAGCCCCGGAATCGCGCTTGAGGTCATCGAGATTGCGGAGCGCGGCCCATCTGCACCCGTCGAGGCGGTGAATCCGGACGAAGCATTGTCCGCAGGCACCGACGATGTTGCCGAGGACGATGCCGGGCTCACACCTGCGGCTTTGCCGGCCTAGCGTCTGATCGCTTCACGTTGAATCAACGCCGTGAGAGGGAGAAGCCACCGCTCATCCGCGCCGCGGTGTGACCCGTTTCAGCGCTGCGCCTCGCCCATGCGATCAGCGGCGCCGACCACAATCACATGAGAACGTTTCGCGACCAATTCACAAGGCCTTGTGGATTGCCACGCGCGACACACAAGACAAAATTCCTTCTCTTGATTCCTCATCCGAGATGAGAGGGAATCGCGCCAGATAGCATTGAATCCGCGCAAAAAGGACGATCGTCATGCGCCCGAGTTGGACCGGCCACCTTCGCCTGTCGCTTGTATCCTGCCCCATCGCGCTGTCGCCGGCGACGAGCGAGGTGGAGAAGATTCGCTTCAACCAGATCAACCCCGAGACGGGCAATCGCATCTCGCTGAAGACCGTCGATGCCGAGACCGGCGAGCCGGTCGATCGCGGCGATATCGTGAAGGGCTATCAGTACGAGAAGGGTCAGTATGTTCTCGTCAGCAAGGAAGAGCTCGACGAGATCCAGATCGAATCCACCCGCATTCTCGATCTCACGACCTTCGTCGACCGCGCGCAGGTCGATCCGCTGTATATCGATGCGCCCTATTTCATATATCCGGAAAAGAGCGGCATGGATGCCTATCGCGTCATCGCCAAGGCGATGACTGACGAGAAGAAGGCGGCCATCGGCAGTATCGTGCTTTCCACCCGCGAGCATCCGGTGATGGTGGAGCCGCACGGCGAGGGCCTCGTCATGTATCTGCTGCGCACGGTCGATGAGGTGCGCCAGAGCGAGTACGAGATGCCGACCAGCAAGCTCGATCCCAAGATGACCGAGATGGCGAGCCTGATCATGAAGCGCGCCGAGGGCGAGTTCGAGCCATCGCAGTTCCGCGACCGTTACCAGGATGCGCTGCACGAGCTGATCGAGGCGAAGATCAAGGGTCTGCCGCGCCAGAAGCCGCGCCCGGTGGAGGAGCCGGGCAAGGTGATCGACCTCATGGCGATGCTGCGCAAGAGTTTGGGTGAAGGTCCGGCGCGCGGTGCGATGAAAGCGCCGGCGAAGGCCGGCGGCAAGAAGCGCGCCGGCCAGGCGGGCCAGCCCAGCCTGCTGCTGCCCATCGAGGGCAAAGGCAAGGGCAAGCCCCAGGCCGAGCCCAAAACTGCCCAGGCGAAGGGTGCCGAGGCCAAGGAAGGCAAGCAGCCCGCCCGCCGGAAGCGGGCATAACCCAATAGCACCAGGCGCAAGCGCGCCTGGTTCAACGCTGCTTCATTCATGAAAGAACCCGCCGCGATTTTTTTACGCGGCGGGTTTTTCGTTCGCCGGCGTTTTAGAGAGGCGACTGTCTGAGCGCGATCGTGGGAACCCAGCCGTCGACGCCATCGGCGGTCTGGATGTGCGTCCATTCGCCGTTGACATCGATGACCATGACCTGCGCGCCGGCATCGAGCGCGCCGGCCTTGGCGCCGACGCCGGGCTGGACGGACACGGCCGCATCGCGCTGAAGCATCGCGGTCGGCGGATTGGCGAGCGCGGCGCCGGCCGCAAACGAACTGGCGAACAAGATTGTCGCGAAGGCAGTCTTTCGCATGTGAGTCTCCTGTCAGGGTGGTGACAGGAATCAAACTGGCCGAGATGCCGAAAAAGTCCCGTGAAACCCGATTAAATTTTGTTTCGAAAAGCCTGATTGTATCGACCTCTTAGCAGCTCGCGGGCGGCACGCGGGCGTTGTAGTGCTCCCGAGCGGCCTATCGGTAGAAATCCAATAGCCTTGACTATTAGTTATTGTTCATGTTATGTTCCTTCTAGGGGCGGCACAGAAGGAAACTCATCCATGACGGGTATCAACAACGCGCTGCTCCAGCTCGCTCTGATGTTGCGCGGAAATCCGGGATTTGGCGGCGGCATCGGCAGTAATTGGAGCGGGCCATTCAATGACAGTCTCATGCAGAGCGCGACGCCGCCAATGAATCCGATGATGAACAGTTGGGCCGCAATGCCGAGTCCTCATCAGGGGATGCCGGGCAGCCATTTTCCGACAACGCGAGCGCAGGAATTGCTCCTTGGGCCGATGAATCCGGCATACGAGATTCCGTTCCAACCGACGTGGGAGATGCCTGAATTCATCCCGATGCCCGATGCTCTCCCATTGCCTGATACCGGCCCGCTGCCGCCGGACTTCCTTCCTCCGATACCCTTCAATCCGCCCTTGACTATTCCGGATGAAGGAGCGGACGACAACATAAGCAAGTACGGGGATAAGCCGCGAAGATGGTCCAAGAGATGTATGGAAGAATGGGCGGACGCGGCTCTTAGATGCGCGGAGGAGCAGAAAAAGTATTACGCCGCGGGAGCTTTCGATGAACCCTTTGACCTAGAAAGATGCAAGAGGGGATACGTATCTGCGGCCTGCGGCGGAAATCCAGTTGATTACGGTCCGAAGGGTAAGCCCTATAAGCCCAAGCCAAAACCCAGGCCCAAACCCAACGGCTTCATCATTGCCTGAATGCAATGACGACGCGATACCCGCCCAAGATGACCGAGGAGGAGTTCCAACAGTACTTAGACCTCTTTTACACACATCCTGAGCAGTATCTGCGTATCGCCGAGGACATGATCGCCAGATACCCCGACGACGTAACCGCCTACACGCACTGCGCTCGCTACTATGTCGAGATGGAGCAGTATGACGACGCGCTGCGCTATCTCGACAAGGCGAGTGAATTCGACCACGGCAGGTTCATCCCCTTCAACCGAGGTGAGGTGCTTCGCCAGGCGGGACGCTACGAGGAGGCGCTGCTGGCGTTCAACGACTGCAATCCGGACAGGCGATGGTTCGGCAGCGCCTTCTACGTCAACCGCGCTACCTGCTACGCCTACCTCGGCAATCTGGAAGCAGCGCTGGCCGAATGCGCGAACATCGCCGACGACTACGACATTCCCAGCATTCATGGCGAGTTCGGCGGCACCAAAGCGCAGATCATCGAAACGGTGCGGCGTGTCGTCGGCACGGCGCGAAAAGGCCAGTAGGGCGCATGACACTTCCCATCCGCGACTTTCAGGCTGCCGGTTATCGTTCGCTGCGTTCGATCCGCATGCCCATCGGTGCCCTCAGCGTGTTCTTGGGCGCCAACGGCGTGGGCAAGACAAACCTTTATCGCGCCCTGCAACTGCTTCAGGCGTCGGCCGCTGGAACGCTGTCGCAGGAAATGGCGGCTGAAGGCGGCATGGAATCAGCACTTTGGGCCGGCAAGCGCATCCCCAACGATCCGGCCACCCTCACACTCTCCGCTGATTTCGGCCAACCGCGCGACCGCAATTTCTATCGCTACAGCCTGACTGTCGGGCTGCCACCATCGGTGACCGACGAAGAAGGGATCGCTCACGCGCGAGGCAACGCCTTCGCACTCGAAGCCCAGGTCAAGGAGGAGACGCTTGTCTTCGAAAGCGGCCGGCGCTCTGAGAAACTGCTGGAGCGGCGTGGGCCGTATCTGACCGCGTGCGATGAAGCCGGCGTGCGCCAGGAGATCGACCGTGAGCTGATGGCTTCGGAGACTGCACTCGCATCGGTGCAGGATCCCAGCCGGTTTCCCGATCTCTACGCGATCCAGCGCAGCATGCTGGATTGGCGCTTCTATCACGATTTGCGTACCGATCCCGCGTCACCCATACGTCGGCCTTGTCTTGCGGTGACGAGCCCGACACTCGCTTCCGACGGCGCCAATCTCGCCGCCGTCTTTGCCACCCTTGTCTATATCCGCAACGAGACGATCGATCTCGACGAAGCAATCGCGATAGCGTTTCCCAAGGCGAAGCTCGTGGTGTCAGAACCGCAACGCACCGCCGGCTTCGGCATGGTCTTTCCCGATCATCCCCAGCGCGTGTTCGACGCGAGCGAGCTCTCCGACGGGACGCTGCGTTATCTGTCGCTCGCTGGCGCGCTGCTTGGCCTTCGCTTGCCGGCGTTCATCGCGCTCAACGAGCCGGAGGCAAGCCTGCATCCGGATCTGCTTGATCCGCTGGCGCGCCTCATCGTGCGCGCTGCCGAGCGCACGCAGATCTGGTTGGTCACTCATTCGCAAACTCTCGCCGACGCGATCGCCAAACACGGCAAGACGAAGCCGCGCATCGTCATCAAGCGCAAGGGCGAGACATGGATCGAGGGGCTACGAATGGGTGGGGATTTCGCCGATGAGGACGATGACTGACCGGCGCATTGACACGGCCCGCGCATAGATGACGGTCAGTCGCGGTCTGGCCAACCCGCTGCGTCGTTGACGACAATTGCTGCCTGCCTGCGCTTGCACCGTCGGCAGCGGCAGGACTTTTGCAAGTCCCTCAGCGTGAGATCGCCCTGGAGCGCGATCAGATTCCGAGGATCGAGCTTCACCGCATGGCCGCAGTTCTTGCACAGCGCCCACAAAAACCGTCTTTCACCAACGGCATGCGAAAGGCGTTCAACGATGACCGCATGCCGGACCATAAGAGAACATTTGAAGAACAAATGCCTTGAGAGTCAAGCCAGGTTGTGCGAGTTAGGAATCGATGACGAAGCGCCAAGCACCGGAAACGACCAAGGCCGAGCGCCTGCAATACCTCGACTTGCTCGAGACACACCCCGAGCAATTTCTTCGCATCGCCGAGGATACGATCCGCGACTATCCCGAGGATACGCAAGGCTACGAGGACTGCGCCGACTACTACATCCAGGTTGAGCAATACGACGAAGCACTGCGCTATCTCGACAAGGTTCTCAAGATGGAGCCGGACAAAATCGCGATCCAGTTCGAGCGCGGCACAGTGCTCATGGAAGCGGAACGCTATCAACAGGCGCTCGAAACATTCGACGCTTGCGACCCAGAAACCCAAAGATACTTCGGCAATACGATGCGCGCCTGCCGCGCTACCTGCCATGCCTATCTCGGCAATCTCGATGCGGCGCTCGCCGAATGCGCAAAGCTTCCCGACACATACAAGATGCCCGGCATTTACGGCGAGTTCTACGGCACCAAGGCGCAGATCATCGACTCGGTGAAGCGTGTCGCCGGCGCCGCGCGCGCAGCCGCGACCTGGGTCGAGGACCTGCGTCTCGGCGGCGCTGGCGCAAATAAGGAAGACGACTGACCTGCGCGCAGCCCGCGCCGATCGGCGCTAGGCAGCCACCACGATGGCCAGAGCAACCGGCGCGGCCCCTGCGGCAATAACGCGCGGGCTTTGCCGCACTCCTGCCTTCCCGGCCGCTTATTCCATCGCCAGTTTGCCGCCCGTTCACAGGAAAACCCTGCGGGCAAAAAAGAGTTTTGCCCCGTACCGGCGCAGGAAGCAGGCCCGCCACGCGTGAACCAACCATGGGCCGGTTCAGCCGGCGCCTCCTTCACTCAATTCAACGACAGAAAGATTGTCCCATCATGCATCGCCGTTTGTTCCTCGCCACTGCCGCCGCCTCGCTCGCCTCCGCTTCGTTGATGGGTCTCAGCCTGCCCGCCTATGCGGCGCTTTCCGCCGATCAGGCGAAGCAGTTCATCAGCGGCCTCAGCGGCGAAGCGATCGGCTCGCTCACCGGCAGCA
>CAZQLF010000105.1:0-4286 GCA_964594035.1 uncultured Rhodospirillaceae bacterium
GGTCTGCGGCGACGGCCCGACCTACATCACCTTCGATATCGACGGGCTCGATCCCGTCTTCTGCATCGGCACCGGCGTGCCGGAGCCGGGTGGCTTGAGCATGCGCGATGCCCAGGTGATCATCCGCGGCCTGCAGGGGCTCGATATTGTGGGGGGCGATGTATGCGAGGTGCTGCCGCTTGCCGACCCCTCGGGACATACCGCGCTGAACGCCGCCAATCTGATGTTCGAGATCCTCTGCGTGCTCGCGGATTCCATCGCGGCGAAACGCAAGAAAGCCTGAGCATTTCATGGCACAGATCGGCATCGGTGGGGCGGTCATCGACCGCATCGAGGAGAGTGTCTACACCGACTTCAAGGCGGCCACGTTCTTTTCCGAGTGGTCGCCGGAGATTGTCGAGCAGCATCGAAGCTGGATGGTGCCCGGCCATTACGACGAGCAGCGCGGCAACCTGAAGCTCACCTTCAAGAGCTGGTGTATCCCCAGGGGCGGGTACACCATCCTGGTTGAAACCTGCGTGGGCAATGACAAGCGCTCCGAGGATCATTTGGCCTGGCATATGAAATCCTGGCCTTATCTCGAGCGCCTTGCCGCGGCTGGCGTGAAACCGGAAGAGATCGACTTCGTGCTCTGCACCCACCTTCATGTCGACCATATCGGCTGGAACACGAAGCGCGAAAACGGCCGCTGGGTCCCGACATTCCCCAAGGCGCGCTACATCTTCAGCAAGAAGGAGTTCGATCACTACAACGCCATCTACAGCAAGAAGCCGGCCGACCGCCCCTCGTTCGAAGACAGCGTGCTGCCGGTGGTTGCAGCAGGCCGCGCGGAGATGGTGTCGGGCAACCACAAGATTGGCGACACCGTCCTGATCGAGCCCGCGCCGGGTCACACGCCGGGACATATCACCATCAAGCTCGAGGATGACGAGGAACGCGCCATCTTCACCGGCGACATCCTGCATCACGCCATCCAGGTCTATCACCCGCAGTGGAACAGCGAGTTCTGCGCCGATCAGGATCAGGCCCGCGCCACGCGCCGGCGCGTGCTGGAATACTGCACGGAAAGCGGGGCCTTGATGATGCCCGCTCATTTCGGCCCGTCCTATGCCTGCCACATCGTAGAGCGCGGCGATTCCTTCACCCCGCGGTTCTGGCGCGCCTAGCGCTCCTTCACGTCAGGGCGCCGGCTGGCCGGTGGCCGGATCCAGGAACAGCGGCTGCGCCGAGGGATGGGTGAAATCGAACAGCGGTTCAATGCTGCCGCCGATCTCGTCGAAGGACTGGTTGCCGATTCGACCGAGGCCCCAATTGTCTTCGATGAAGGCAAGGATCGCCGTTTGCGCGGATAGCGCATGATCCACGTAGTTGATGCGCGCATAGGGCGATATGACGAGCAGCGGCAGGCGCGGGCCGAACCCGCAACGCCCCGGATAGGCGCCCGCCGCCGGATTGCCGCAGCGGCCCGGCGCACTCAGAGCATCGACGCCCGCCACGGCCGACCCGTTGAGGATCGGCGGCATGACATGGTCATACCAGCCGTCGGAATCGTCGTAGGCGATGACAATGGCCGTATCGGCCCAGGATGACGAGCGCTCGATCGCATTGATCATGGTGACGAGATAGCGCTGCTCGTCGAGCGGATTCGAATGGCCCAGGCCGGCATGGCCGTCCTCGATGGCGCGCGCCTTCAGGAAGCTCACCGCCGGTAGAGTGCCGTTCGCCAGCGCGGTCTCGAAGTCGCGCAGGTCGTATTGATGATTGGCCTGATCCCGCTTGCCGATCATCGCCGCACTCGTGGGCGGCAGATGATGCGGATTGGCCGTGTCGGCGAAATACTGGAACGGCTCATGATGCGGGATGTAGTCGTCCACCTTCTGGCCCGCGAGGTTGACGGATGCATCGGTGCAGACCGCCTTGCCACCGGCACCGGTGCCGGCGCGAAAACCACCCTGGAACCAGCCCCAGATGATGCCCTTGTCGTTCAGCAGGTTGCCGATATTGCGGCCCCTGAGCGAGACAAGGCCACGCTTGGGCTTGGAGCAATCGTCCAGGGCCGGATCGGGATCGGCGATCACGGTCCCGTGGATAACAACTGGACCCTCGCCCTGCTTGAGATTTGCCGGCGTGGCGCCGTGGGTATTGCCGGCGACGAGATTGAGCGCGCCGACGGTGGAAGGACCAAAGGTCGCGCCGAAGGAATTGTCGCTCATGGCGAAGTGCTGGGCGTAGTTCCACAGCGCGGTCACCGTATTGCCGTCGAAATAACCCATCACCGCGTTGGGCGGGCAGTCCGGCCCAACGGTTGTGGGCGAGAGATATTTAACGAATTTGTCCAACAGGCCGCCGTCATAGGCCTGCTGCTCCGGCAGGTATTCGTGGTTCATTCCGCATGTCGCGGCCAGGCTGCGCGGCAGCCGAAAGGGATTGGCCGTGTTCGGATTGTGGGTGAGAAGTGCGGGCGTCAATCCGTTCACCCTGGGCGTGCCGGGGGCTGCGGTGAACGATGGCTCGCCAGCCGGATTCAAGGCGGCGGGATATGTCCCGAAATAATGGTCGAAGGAGATGTTCTCCTGGAACATGACGACCAGATGACGAATGGGCGTTCGGGTTTCTTGGGCGACGGCCGGCTGCAGGAGTGCACACATGATCAGCGCGACAACATGCCAACGGCCCATCGGATAACTGTTTCGCATAGGCCACCTTCCCCCGGGGCGAAGCTCCAGTGATAGTGCTTGTTGAAGGTTAACGGGGCGTTGGATAGTCGGCTATCGGCGGACAAGGAGCGGACATATGTCATTGACCCGGGACACGATCGAAGCGGCACGCCAGGTATCGAGCGCCACCTTCACGACGGTGATGCTGAAGAAGGGGCTGCGCAACACCTGGATGCGCGGCACCAAGCCGGTAAGGTCCGGCATGAAGCGCGTCGTTGGCCGCGCCTTCACCCTGCGTTTTCTTCCCATGCGCGAAGACATGGCAACGCCGGAATCCTGGTCGGCCCCGCACTCCACCCGCGCGGCAATCGAGGAGATGCCGCGCGATTGCATCTGCGTGACCGATGCGCGTGGCATCACCCATGCCGGCATTTTCGGCGACATCCTCTGCGCGCGCATGCAGCAGCGCGGCGTCGCCGGCCTCGTGACCGATGGTGCGGTGCGCGATGTCGCCGGCATCATCGCCTCGGGCCTGCCGGTCTGGTGTGCGGCGATTGCTTCACCGGCATCGGTTGCGGGTCTCACCTTTGCCGGCTGGCAGGAGTCCATCGGCTGCGGCGGCGTTGCTATCTATCCCGGCGACGTCGTGGTGGCCGATGACGATGGCGCGGTGGTGATCCCCACGGCGATGTTCGAGGACGTGCTGAAGATCGCCGTCGAGCAGGAGCGTTTCGAGGCCTGGATCATCAAGGAAGTGGAGAAAGGCCTGGCGCTGCCAGGGCTCTATCCCGCCAACGCCGAAACCCGCATGCGCTACGAAAAGGAAACGGGCAAGAAATAGCCACGGAAAAAAAAGATCGCCGGAGCGCAACGGCGATCAAACGGGCCGTCGTACCGGCCCTTATATCAAGGTCATGCCACGTGAGTTGCCCAGCGAGACAGTTCGCATGACTGGCACGAATCCGGCCGGCAAGGCGTTGTGGTTCATCGAGAGCCACTACGCCGAACCGATCACGCTGGAGGAGATCGCCGATGTGGCGGGCGTTTCGCGCCATCATCTGGCTCATGCGTTCAACGCCGCTTTTGGCCAGCCGGCCATGCGCCATTTGCGCGGCCGCCGGCTGAGCGAGGCGGCGCGCGCGCTGGCCAGTGGGGCACCCGATATCCTGGGAGTGGCACTCACCGCCCAGTATGGCTCTCACGAGGCATTCACCCGGGCCTTTCGCGAGCAATTCGGGTTGACGCCCGAGCAGCTGCGCGCCCAAGGCCGCCTCGACAATCTCCAACTGGTGGAGCCGATGAAAATGGACGAGACAACGCTGACAAAGATCGAACTGGTGCGCTTCGAAAACGCCAGGCCGATGCTGATCGCGGGCCTGGGCCAGCGCTATTCCTGCGGAAGCAGCAAGAACATCCCTGCACAATGGCAGCGCTTCGGTCCCCATATGGGCCACATCCCGCACGAGGTCGGCGACATCGCCTATGGCGTGTGCAGCAATCCTGACGATGAGGGTAATTTCGACTATCTCTGCGGGGTCGAGGTCAGCGACTTCGCCGACCTGCCGAAGGGGTTCACCCGCCTCCGGCTGGCAGCCCAGCGCTACGCCGTCTTCGCCCATCGCGATCACA